>DASQOU010000220.1:0-16486 GCA_035644295.1 Bradyrhizobium sp. | reverse complement strand
TAGAGAATGCCGAGGTTGTACTGGCTGTCCGCGACGCCGCGATCGGCGGCCTTGCGGAACCATTGTACCGCGTTCTTGTAGTTGGCGCCCAAGCCGCCGCCGTCGGCGTCGAGCACGGCGAGATTATGCATCGCCTTGGCGTTGCCGCGTTCGGCGGCCTGCGTGTAAT
Organism: Bradyrhizobium sp.; assembly: GCA_035644295.1. GTDB lineage: Bacteria > Pseudomonadota > Alphaproteobacteria > Rhizobiales > Xanthobacteraceae > Bradyrhizobium. The sequence continues at coordinate 16,317 of DASQOU010000220.1, read as the reverse complement.
AGCGCCGCGCGATGTTGACGTCCTTTTTCACGCTCAGGCCCTTCTCGTACAGGGTCCCGAGCCTGAAGATCGCCGGCACCACGCCGGCCTGCGCCGCGCGGTCGTACCATTTCGCGGCTTCGTCGAAATTCGGAGCGACGCCTTTGCCTTCGGCGAAGCGCACGCCGAGCTCGTAGGCCGCGGTCGGATCGCCCTTGAGGGCGGCGGTGCGAAGCACCGGTCCGCCGATCGCATCGGGGACTCTTTCGGTCGGCGGAATCGGGATCAGGGCAAGCCTGCCACTGCCTGGCGTAGCCTGCACGACCGGAATGGTCGCGGTGACATCGCTTGCGGATAAAGCGGAAGGCATCGCCTTGGGCTGCGGGATCGCGACCGACGCGGTGGTGTCGGCGGCATCCGGTACGTAGTTATTGAACGATTGCCGTCCGATCGGGGTGGGCGAGGTGATCGAAGGCGCCGCCGGGGCCGGCATGGTTGGTTTGGCGCCGTCATCGGCGGGCGGTGCATCAGAAGAGGGTTGCTCGCTCGAATTCTCCATCGAGGGCATTTGCGGCGCGCTTGCATTTTCGAGCAGCGTCATCGCCATCTTGAAGGTGCCCAGCACGATCACAACCACGCTCGCCCCCACCAGCAATGAGCGGATCTTGGAGGTGATCGTCGATGGCTCGTTGCCCTGGCCAGACCCTTTCAGCATGCCGCGGGCAGCCTTTTCGGGCGGCGGCGCAGCTGCTGCGGCCTGGGCCGCCCGGCGCGCGGCGGCGATGAAACTCGAGGTGCTGACGTGCTGCCGCCCGCCCGCTGGAATTTCGCTGATGGCATTCTCGGAAGCGGCGATGCGCTCCGAAGGCGAAGCCACCCGCCCCGCCGGCCGGGTTCCCGGTTCGAGCGGGTGATCGGGCGGCAGCTCGGGCGCGATCGCAACGCGCGGTTGCGCGGCCTGCGGCTCCAGAATTTCACTGATGGCCCTCGGTAGCGCTGTGTCAGCGGGTGGCATCACCGGGGAGACCGCGTGAAATTCCCGCGGGGCTGCCTCAAAATGCTCCTGCATCGCCGCAGGATTCGGCAATTCAGGTTTGGGTTGCGGCGTCATCGCCACCTGTTGCGGGGCCGCAGGCACCGGGTCATCCGGCGCGACATAGGCGGGCGCTAGCGGCGCGGCATAGGAGGATTCCACCGACGCTTCCGGTTGTGGCGCGACCGGCTGCGGCGCTTCCGGCTGCACGCGGGCCGCGCGCAGATCGCCTTCGATCATGGCCAGCCGGTCGACCACATGGCCGAGCGTATTATGAACGGCTTCGAGGGAATCCTGGGTATGGCGGTCGGTCGCCACCTGGCTGAAACGAATGTCCGACAATTCGCGCTTGACGATATCGGCAAGCCCGCTCTCTGACGCGGCAGGCTCGTTCTGGTTGCCTGCGAAGGCCGTAATACTCGCGTGCTGACGTTCGAGATGGCGCAGGATATCCTGAAGGCCTTCCTCGACCCGTCCCAGATTGCCGGCATGGGGATCGGCGGAGGCCTCCAACCGCTCGAGCAAATAGGTGACGCGCTGTTCGAGATGGGCGAAGGCGGATGCGTTGTCGTTGCCGACCGGTATTCTGTCGAGACGATCGGACAAGGCCCGCAGCGCGGTCTCGATACGCTCGGAGTTGTCGCTTGCCGGCGGTCGCTGCTCGCTATTCTCCAGCGACGAACTCAGTGCGGCGATCCGCTGTTCGAGCATCGCGAACGAATCAGCGTGGCCATCGGAGCGCGCAAGCTGATCGACCTTGGATGAAAGGACGTGCACATCCTCGCTGAGCCGCGCCAGCGCGTCGTTGGATGCGACATTGGAGACGATAGCGCGGAGCGCTGCGATGGCACCTTCAAGTTGGTGGATCGTGGATGGGTCGTTGCTGGAGCGCAAGATCTGATCGAGCTTGGCGCCGAGATTGCGGATCGCCTCGTCATAGCCGGCCAGTTGTTCGGCTGATGTCAGGGAGCGCAATACTTCGCGGATTTCACCTAGCGCGCGCTCGATCCCGGCCAGTGCCTGGCCGTCGGTGCCGCTCTGGCGGGTTTCGTCGATCCGGCGCGACAACAGGCGGATATCGTTTTCGATCGATTCAATCGCTCGGCGCGGCATCGCTTCCGTGATGGCGTGGCGGATTTCAGCGAGTTCGCTGCGGAAGGCGGCGATCGATTGCTCGATGTGATCGGGACGTTGCAGGGCCTCGATCTGGCTCGTGATTTTGAGGAGATGACGCTCGAGCGAAGAAAAATCCGGGCCTGCGGGCGCGGCCGGTGCGAGCGGGGGGGCGATCGGCGGCGCGATCGGCGCTTGCCGGAGCTCGACATTATCGAGTTCATTCTGGCGCGCAGCGATTTCTGCGATCGCAAATTCGAGCGAGGCCGGGTTGAGCGGAGGTGAGGGGCGATAGGCCTGGGCTGCGGCGCGCTCGATCAGGTCGGCCTGGCGCTGCTTGTCGGGCATCGGGGCCTGCCGGGCGGGGGACGGGCTTGAAATCTGCGAGAGCCGCGCGTCGAGGCGCGAGATGGCCTCGTTCAAATGCCGCGCCACGGCAGGCTCATTGCGGGGCGCATCGCTGCGCGGGGCGTCAGCGCGTGGTTCGTTACGTGCTTTGGGTTGAGAAATCTGTTCGATCTGCCGGGCGATCGAATCCAGCCGCTGGTGAATGTCCGCGACCTCGCGGCTTTCCTGGCTGGGCATCGCCGGCCGCGCATCGTAGGCCGGACGAAAGCTCGGAGGGGCGGATTCGCCGAGGGTGGAATTGAGCCAGTCGCTCAGCGACATGCCGGCACGGCGTGCGGCGGCCTCGGCCCTTTCCCTTACGGACGGATCGATGCCTTCATTACTCCACGATACGCGCGAATTCATGCTGTCGTCCGGTTCCGAATCCGGCGCGCTATCTGCGCCTTCAGCTTCCCCGCACGTCCCTGATAGGAGACAATCGAAATTCGCGCGGGTCGTCTGCCTCTGGCTTCGACTTTTTCGTGTTACGGTAAATAACCGGTTAAGGAATCGGTCGGCTCGCGTTGAAAGTTGCCGCGTCGGGTGAATTTGACCGGCCAGGGTCAGCGGCGAGCCGGTCGGGATGCCATCGAGGGTGCTTTCGGCCGTTCAACCCCCTGAGGTCCCCTGTCTGCAAGAAATAATTGCTGCACTGCAAAATCTGCCGTAAACGGGCCGCCGCGCATCGAGAGGAACACCATGCCGATCTACAAAGCCCCCCTGGAAGACGTCAATTTCCTGCTCAACGACGTGTTTCAGATCGACCGCTACGACAATCTCCCCGGCTTTAGCGATGCCTCGGCAGACGTGCGAGAGGCCGTTTTGAATGAGGCCGCCAAGCTCAGCGAGCAAGTGCTACAGCCGCTTAATCGCGTCGGCGATCTCGAAGGCTGCACCCGCCATGACGACGGCAGCGTGACGACCCCCAAGGGTTTCAAGGAGGCCTTCAGGCAGGTGGCCGAGGGCGGCTGGCTCGGCCTCTCGGCACCGGCCGAATATGGCGGCCAGGGCCTGCCGGTGGCGCTGAGCCAGACCGTCAATGAATTCCAGTGCTCGGCGAATATGGCGTTTGCCATGTATGGCGGCCTGACCATGGGCGCGACCGCGGCGTTGATCGTGCACGGCAAGCCCGATCAGAAAAACATGTTCGTGCCCAAGATGGTCGCCGGAGAATGGACCGGCACCATGAACCTCACCGAGCCGCAATGCGGCACCGATCTCGGCCTGTTACGCACCAAGGCGGTCAAGCAGGCTGACGGCAGCTACAAGATTACCGGGACCAAGATTTTCATCTCTGCCGGCGAGCACGATCTTGCCGAAAACATCATCCACCTGGTTCTCGCCCGAATCGAGGGCGCACCCGCCGGCATCAAGGGCGTGTCGCTGTTCGTGGTGCCGAAGATCCTCGTCAATGCCGACGGCACGCTCGGCGCGCGCAACGGCGTGTCGTGCGGTTCGATCGAACACAAGATGGGCATTCATGGCAATTCCACCTGCGTGATGAATTACGACGGCGCCACCGGCTGGCTGATCGGCGAGGAAAACAGGGGCATGCAGGGCATGTTCGTGATGATGAACGAGGCGCGGCTCGGCGTCGCCGTACAGGGACTGGCACAATCGGAAGTCGCCTACCAGAACGCGGCCGCCTATGCCCGCGACCGGCTGCAGGGCCGCTCGCTCTCCGGGCCAAAGGCGCCGGACAAGCCGGCCGATCCGATTATCGTGCACCCGGACGTGCGCCGCACGCTGCTCACCATTCGCGCCTTCAACGAGGCCGCCCGCGCCATGGTGGTGTGGACCGCGCTCAAAAGCGACGTCGCCCACCGCTCCAGTGATCCCAAGGACAGGCAGGAGGCCGACGATCACATGGGGTTGATGACGCCGGTCTTGAAGGGCGTCCTGACCGATGTCGGGTTCTCCAACGCGGTGCTGGCACAGCAGATGTATGGCGGCCATGGCTATATCGCCGAGAACGGCATGGAGCAGTTCGTGCGCGATGCGCGCATCGCCATGATCTATGAAGGCGCCAACGGTATTCAGGCACTCGATCTCGTTGGGCGCAAATTGCCGCGCGAGGGCGGCCGCGCGGTGATGTCCTTCTTCGGCGAGGTCGCCTCCTTCGCCAAGGATCATGGCGCGGAGGAGGCCATGAAGCCCTTTGTCACGCCGCTTTCCACCGCGCTCGGCCATCTGCAGCAGGCCACCACCTGGCTGATGCAGAATGCGATGATGAAGCCGGACAATGCCGGCGCCGCGGCAACCGATTACATGCAATTGTTTGGGCTCGTCACCTTTGCCTATATGTGGGCGAGAATGGCGAAAGTCGCGCAAGACAAGATTGCAAGCGGTGGGGTGACCTCCTATCTGACGACCAAGCTGGTGACCGGCCGCTTCTTCATGGAACGGATGCTGCCGGAAACATCGGTGCATCTTGCGCGCATCCAGAGTGGAAGCGCGACCATCATGGAATTGGCGGCCGAAACCTTCTGACGGAGAAACCTTCCCGCGGCCGCCGGATGATCCGCGGGCCGTTTCCAATCGCTTATATTATGATCCTCATACCAGGAGGGCGTCATGCCTGAGGCATATATCTACGATCACGTTCGCACGCCGCGCGGCCGCGGCAAGGCCGACGGCGCGCTGCACGAGGTGACCGCGCTGGCGCTGGCAACCGCGCCGCTGAAAGCCCTGAAAGAGCGCAACAACCTTAAAGAAGATGTCGTCGACGACGTCGTGCTCGGCGTCGTCGATCCGGTCGGCGAGGCCGGCTCCGACATCGCGCGCTTCGCGGCGATCAAGGCCGGGCTTGGCGAATCCGTTCCCGGCGTCCAGATCAGCCGCTTCTGCGCCTCCGGCCTCGATGCCGTGAATTTCGCCGCGGCCCAGATCATGAGCGGCCAGCATGAACTCACCATCGGCGGCGGTGCGGAGTCCATGAGTCGGGTCGGCATCGGCGCTTCCGGCGGGGCCTGGCCGATGGATCCTTCGATTGCGGTGCCGGCCTATTTCATGCCGCAGGGGGTCTCCGCCGATCTGATCGCCACCAAGTACGGCTTTTCGCGCGACGACGTCGACGCCTATGCGGTGCAGAGCCAGCAGCGCGCGGCGAAAGCCTGGGACGAGGGCCGCTTCAAGAATTCGGTGATCCCGGTGAAGGATGTCAACGGCCTCACCATCCTTGCCAAGGACGAGCACATGCGGCCGACGACGACGATGCAGTCGCTCGGCCAGTTGCAGCCCTCCTTCGTGACCATGGGCCAGATGGGCGGCTTCGATGCGGTGGCGATCCAGTCGCATCCGGAAATCGAGCGCATCAATTACGTTCATCACGCCGGCAATTCATCCGGGATCGTCGATGGCGCCGGTGCGGTTCTGCTCGGCAGCAAGGAAGCAGGCAGCAAACACGGCTTGAAGCCGCGCGCCAAGATCCGTGCCTTCACCAATATCGGCTCGGAGCCGGCGATGATGCTGACCGGCCCTGTCGATGTCACCGAGAAATTGTTCGAACGCTCAGGGATGAAGAAATCCGACATCGATCTATTTGAACTGAATGAGGCCTTTGCCTCGGTGGTGCTGCGCTACATCCAGGCCTTCGACATCGACAACGCCAAAATCAACGTCAATGGCGGGGCGATTGCGCTCGGCCATCCGCTAGGGGCGACGGGGGCGATGATTCTCGGCACCGTGCTCGACGAGCTCGAGCGCAGCAACAAATCGACCGCGCTGGTCACGCTGTGCATCGGCGGCGGCATGGGTACCGCGACCATCATCGAAAGAGTTTAAAGACGTAGGGTGGGCAAAGGCGCGTCTTGCGCCGTGCCCACCATTTAAAAAATCCAAACGGCCTTGGTGGGCACGCTTCGCTTTGCCCACCCTACGACCGAGAGATACAACCGCCGCGCCTGCGGGCAGCCGGCATCGAGGGAGCAAACACAATGGCCTTCAAGAATTTCAAAGTTGAGACCGACGCCGACGGCATTGCGCTGGTGACGTGGAACATCCCCGGCCGTTCGATGAACGTGCTCGACGAGACCACGATTTTGGAGCTCGAAGAGATCGTAAAGCAGACCTCGGCCGATGCGGCGGTCAAGGGCGTGGTCGTCACCTCCGGCAAGGAGGCATTCTCGGCCGGTGCCGACCTATCGATGCTGGAAGGCATGAACCGCCGCTATACCGATCTGTTGAAAGCAAAAGGCGAGGTCGCGGCCAATCAGCTGCTGTTCGACGAAAGCCGCAAATCCTCGCTGGTGTTTCGCTCCATCGAAACCAGCGGCAAACCATGGGCCGCTGCGATCAACGGGCTCGCGCTTGGTGGCGCGTTCGAACTGACGCTATCATGCCATTACCGCGTCGCCGCCGATAACCCCAAAACCAGGCTTGGCCTGCCGGAAATCAAGGTCGGGCTTTTCCCCGGCGCCGGCGGCACTCAGCGTGTGCCGCGCATCGTGCCGCCGCAGGATGCGATGCAGTTGCTGCTGAAGGGCGAGGCCATCAATCTCGACAAGGCCAAGGCGCTGAAGCTGATCGACGCGGTGGTGCCGGCGGGCGACCTCATCAAGGCCGCCAAAGACTGGATCAAGGGCGGCGACAAGGCGGTGGCACCCTGGGATGACAAGGCGTTCAAGCTGCCGGGCGGCCTGGTCTATTCCAAGGCCGGCATGATGATGTTCCCGGCTGGGAATGCGATCTTTCGCCGCGAGACCTACGACAATTACCCCGCGGCGCGCGCCATCATGCAATGCGTCTACGAGGGCTTGCAGCTGCCGATCGATGCCGCCCTGCGCGTCGAATCGCGCTATTTCACGCAGATCCTGCGCAGCAAGGAAGCCGCTGCGATGATCCGCAGCCTGTTCCTGTCGATGCAGGAATTGAACAAGGGGGCGCGGCGACCGCAAAACGTGCCGCCGACCAAGGTCAAGAAGCTCGCCATCATTGGCGCGGGCTTCATGGGCGCCAGCGTCGGCTACGTCTCGGCGCGTGCCGGCATCGACGTCGTGTTGATCGACCGCGACCAGGAGAGCGCCGACAAGGGCAAGGGCCACGCCAAATCCGTGATCGACGATTTGATCAAGAAGGGCCGCGCCAAGGAAGCCGATCGCGATGCCATCCTGTCGCGCATATCGGCGACCGCCGACTACAATGCCCTGAAGGATTGCGATCTGATCATCGAGGCGGTGTTCGAGGATCGAAAGGTAAAGGCCGAAACCTATGCCAAGGCGCAGCCGCTTTTGAAACCTGATGCGATCTTTGCTTCCAACACCTCGACGCTGCCGATCAATTCGCTGGCGGAAGAATTCAAGGACCAGGGCAAGTTCATCGGCATCCATTTCTTCTCGCCGGTCGAGAAGATGATGCTGGTGGAGATCATCGTCGGCAAGAACACCGGCGACGTCGCGCTCGCCACCGCGCTCGATTATGTGCGGCTGATCGGCAAGACGCCGATCGTGGTCAATGATTCACGCGGCTTCTTCGCCAACCGCTGCGTGTTGCGCTTCACCGCCGAGGGCCTGGAAATGCTGATGGAGGGCGTACCGCCGGCGATGATCGAAAATACCGCGAAGATGGCGGGCATGCCGGTCGGGCCGTTGTCATTGTCCGACGAAGTGGCGCTCGACCTCGTGCTCAAGATCATGAAGGCCACCGAAGCCGACCTCGGTGCCAATGCCATCGACCAAACCCAGAAGAAGCTGTTGGTCGAGATGGTGGAAAAACAGGGCCGCTTCGGCCGGAAGAACGGCAAGGGATTTTACGATTATCCCGAAAAGGGCAAGGGCCAGAAGAGCCTGTGGTCGGCGTTGAGCGGTTTGCAGCCAAAACATCTCGATCCCGATACGCTTGATGTCGAGGAGCTGAAGCAGCGTTTTCTCGTCGTGCAGGCGGTGGAAGCCGCGCGCACGGTCGAGGATCACGTTATTACCGATCCGCGCGAGGCCGATGTCGGCTCGATCCTCGGTTTTGGATTCGCGCCGTTCACCGGCGGCACGCTGTCCTACATCGACTTCATGGGCACGAAGAACTTTGTAGCACTTTGCCAAAAGCTCGAGGCCAAATACGGCTCGCGCTTCACCCCGCCCAAATTGTTGATCGACATGGCGGCCAAGGGCGAGACCTTCTACGGCCGCTTCCCGCCGAAGAAGCAGGCAGCGGCGTAGGCCCCCGTCATTCCGGGATGGTGCGTTAGCACCAGACCCGGAATCTCGAGATTCTCCGATGTGCAATTGCACATCATAGTTCGATGCCTCGCATCGTCCCGGAATGACGGCTTCGGATCAATCGCACAGCCCGCAACAAAAAAAGGCCGGATCATCGATCCGGCCCCTAATTTGATTGCGATCCGCGCAAAAACTCACGCCGCCTTCATCAGGCCTTCCCTGGTCAGGGCTTCCTGCACCTTCGGCCGGGCGCCGACCCGGGCCTTGTAGGCGAGAAGGTTGGGCATCGCGGAGAGATCGAATTTCAAGCGCTCGGCCCACGCCAGCATGGTGAAGAGGTAGCCGTCGGCAACCGTGAACTGCTTGCCCATCACATAGTCGCGGCCGGCAAGCTGGCTCTCGACGTATTTGAACTTGCCCATCACCCGATCCTTGAAGAAGGCCTTGGCGTCGTCTGCCAGCACCGGTGAGAACATCGGACCGAAATTCTTGTGCAATTCGGTGGTGATGTAGTTGAGCCACTCCTGCAGCTTGTAACGTTCGGCACTGTCGCGGGCGGGCGCGAGATTCTTGGCCGAAGCCTTGTCGGCGATCATCTGCACGATCACCGGGCCTTCGGTCACGACCTCGCCATTGTCGAGGGCAAGCGCCGGCACCTGGCCCTTGGGATTGACCTTCAGGTAGTCGTCGCCGTTCTCGAGCTTCTTGGCCCGCAGGTCGACCTTGACCAGATCGTAGGGCAGACCCGCTTCCAGAAGCGCGATGTGGGGTGAAAGCGAACAGGCTCCAGGCGAATAATAGAGCTTCATGGGAACGTCCTTCCTTCGGATTATTGGCAATTAAGCAATCGGATGACTAAATGCACCTGCATGAAATAAGTCAAGATTGATGCAGCTGCATTTAGTGCGCTAGAGTGTTCCCATCATATCGTGGCTAGTGTCGCCGATTTGAAGTTCCTACGCCAGTTGCCGCGAGACCGGTTAGGAACTTCAAATCGAAATGCGGCACTAGAGACGTAAACTAGCTAGTGCCCTTTTGTTTCCGAAGTTCGTATCGAAGGGTGCTGCAATATCTTACGAACTTCGGAAACAGGGCACTAGGCCATGAAACGCAAACCATCGACTGAGGCGACCGCCGCTTGGATCCGCCTGATGCGTGTCCAGAGCCGGGTGCTTGATTGCGTCGAGCAAGATCTGAAGAAGGCCGGGTTCCCGCCGCTGGCCTGGTACGATGCGTTGCTCGAACTGTCGCGCGCGCCCTCGGGCGAGATGCGCCCGGTGGAGCTGGAAAGGCAGATGCTGATCCCGCAATACTCGACCTCGCGGCTGATCGACCGGCTGGTCGATGAGGGGCTGGCGGCGCGGCGTGAATGCAAGATCGACAAACGCGGTCAGTTCGTCGAGATCACCGAGGCCGGCCGCGAACTGCAGAAGAAAATGTGGGGCGCGTATTCCGCCGCGATCGAAAAACATGTTGGTTCGAAACTGTCCGACGCCGATGCCATAAAACTTTCCGGGCTGCTTGACCGGCTGGGCTGCTCGTGCGGCGAAGCTCCGACGCTTGCCGCAAGAGACGGCGCGACCAACCGATGATATCATTGCTACCTCTCGCATCCGCGGACCGCAGGGTTCGCGGATACCCCCGACACCGCGCGCGTTCGGTCGAAACGCCCCATCTTTCGGAATTTACATGGCGCGTGACCAGATCGATATGACGCCGCTGCAATCGCGCGAGGAACTGGTCGCGTGGTTGGAGGCGGGCGTGAAATCGCCTTCCGAATTCCGGATCGGCACCGAACACGAGAAGACGCCCTTCACGCTTGTTGGCCATCATCCCGTGCCCTACGAAGGCGCGCGCGGCATCGGCGCGCTGCTGGAGGGCATGAAGCTCCTGCTCGGTTGGGAGCCGATCATGGAGCGCGGCAACATCATCGGACTTTATGACGTCACTGGCGGCGGCGCGATTTCGCTCGAGCCCGGCGGCCAATTCGAATTGTCGGGCGCGCCGGTCGAGAACGTGCATCAGACCCAGTCCGAATTGATGGCGCATCTGGCGCAGGTGCGGGAGATTGCAGCGCCGCTCGGCATCGGTTTTCTCGGGCTTGGCATGACGCCGTCATGGTCGCGGGCGCAGATTCCGATGATGCCCAAGGGCCGCTACAAGATCATGACCAGCTACATGCCGAAGGTCGGCCGCTACGGCCTCGACATGATGTACCGGACCTGCACGGTGCAGACCAATCTCGACTTCTCCTCCGAAGCCGACATGGTCAAGAAGCTTCGGGTATCGGTGGCATTGCAGCCGGTGGCGACCGCGCTGTTCGCCAATTCGCCGTTCACCGAAGGCAAGCCGAACGGCTTCCTGTCGTTCCGCTCCGAGATCTGGCGCGACACCGACAATGCGCGGGCGGGGATGATTCCATGGGCGTTCGAGGACGGCATGGGGTTCGAACGCTGGGTGGATTATGCGCTGGACGTGCCGATGTACTTCGTCAAGCGCGGTGATGAATATATCGATGTCGCCGGCTCGTCGTTCCGCGCTTTCTTCGAGGGCAGGAATAACTCGCTTCCCGGCGAGCGGCCGACGCTGTCGGATTGGGCCAACCATCTTTCGACGATTTTTCCCGAGGTGCGGCTGAAGCGCTATCTGGAAATGCGCGGCGCCGACGGCGTACCCTGGGGACGGCTGCCGGCATTGCCGGCGTTTTGGGTCGGTCTGCTCTACGACGACACCAGTCTCGATGCCGCATGGGACATCGTCAAGCACTGGAATGCGCATGAACGTCAGTCGCTCCGTGACGACGTGCCGCGCCTCGGCTTCAAGGCCAAGGTCAGGGATCGCTATCTGTTCGAAGTCGCCAAGGAATGTCTCGCATTGTCGCATGCCGGCTTGCGACGGCGCGATCGCATCGACCACTTGGGACACGACGAGACCCGCCATCTCGAGCCGTTGGACCGCATCATCGATTCGGGGCACACTCCCGCCGAGGAGATGCTGGCGAAGTTTCACGGGCCCTGGCAGGGTTCGGTAGAACCGGCCTATGACGAATACGCGTTCTAAGTCGGGTCGGCGCGTATGTCCCAGGAAGGCCGGCTGCTGCACGCGGCATAACTGCACAAGTCATTGAGCCTGATGTATTTTCCTGTGGCCGGCCCGAACAGGTTTGGCGCGGCCGGTTTCGCGCCGTTCATCCGCCGTACAGGTTGATGGCGATCAGATGACAGGCCGCGACAAGCGGATTAAGTCCAATCAGTTGAAAGCTATCGCGAATGTGGGGAGGCGGCTTGGTCCGGGCGTGTTTGGTGACGCTCGCTTTGTTTGCGGCCGCCACGGCCTCGCGAACGGCCTATGCCCAAGCCAATTTCGATCGTCCGGGTGGCGACTATCTAAGCTCGGCCGTGCCCTCCGGCGATCCTGCGGATTGCGCGCTGGTGTGCGAACGAGACCGGCGTTGCCGGGCCTGGAGCTTCAATTATCCGAGCGATACAGCTCGCAGTTCGGTCTGCTGGCTGAAGAACAGCGTGCCGGCGCGCATCCAGAGTGATTGTTGCGTCTCGGGCGTGCGCGGTGCCGGCGTGGTCGAACCGCGCAATGGAGCGATCGAGCCCTCGATTGACCGGTTCGGCGGGGATTACCGCAATTTCGATCTCAAGCGGAGCGACGGCGACGAAGCCTGCAAGGCGGCCTGCGCCGGCGACAACAAATGCCGGGCCTGGACCTATGCGCGGCCGGGATATATCGGAAAAGATGCTCACTGTTTTTTGAAAAAGGAAATCAAGCCGCCGCGGCGCAAGCCGGGGTTTATCTCGGGCGTGGTGAGGTAACATCCGTGGCATCCGAATCGTAACAGGGGTGCGTACCGAAAGCGGTGATGCTTGATGGATCGGCTTTTGGGAGCGCAGGTCAAATACGGAGCTCACGATGATGTTATCGCGGATGTTATCGCGCAGGATTTTCAACGGGGCGATTGTGGCAGCTGCATTGGTGACTGCCGTACAGCTCGCCTCCGCAGGGGCCAGCACCGCGGTTCCGTTTTCGGCGGATGCTTTCAAGGCGGCGCAGGCATCGGGTAGCCCGATCCTGGTTGAAATCCACGCCGATTGGTGCCCAACCTGCAAGGCGCAGGGTCCCATTCTCGACAAGTTGACCGCGGATCCGAAATTTAAGGATCTGAAAGTCTTTCGCGTCGATTTCGACGCCATGAAGCCGGTGGTCAAGCAGTTCGGCGCTCAAATGCAGTCGACGCTGATCGTCTTCAAGGGAGCCAGCGAGCAGGGACGCTCAATCGGCGACACCAGGGAAGCCTCGATCGCCGCGCTGCTCGACAAGAGCCTTTAGAGTTCCGTGACCGGATTGGCGTTGGCCTTCGCGGCGGGATTGCTTTCGATCCTGTCGCCTTGCGTGCTGCCGCTGGTGCCGATTGTGCTGGGTGCGGCGGTCACCGCCCATCCCCTCGGGGCGCTGGCTTTGGCCGGCGGCCTTGCGATGTCGTTCACCGGGCTCGGCCTGTTGCTCGCATTGGTGGGGTTCTCCCTTGACATCGATGCCGGCATGTTTCGCCTCGCGGCGGCAGCGATCATGGTCGCGCTCGGCGTGGTGCTGCTGCTTCCGTCATGGCAGGCGCGGCTCGCGGCCGCGGGCGGGCCTGTCTCCAGTTGGGCGGATCGCCATTTCGGCAGCCGCTTTGCCTCCTCGGGGCTCGCAGGCCAATTTGCGATCGGCCTTCTGCTCGGCGCGGTATGGTCGCCCTGCGTCGGCCCGACGCTCGGCGCGGCGTCGCTGCTCGCCTCTCAAGGCCACGATCTGCTTCGGGTGACGCTGACAATGGCGGTGTTCGGCATCGGCGCGGGGCTGCCGCTGGTCCTGCTTGGGCTGTTGTCGCGGGCGAGCCTGATGCGCGTCCGCGTGAGCCTGATGTCGGCGGGAAAATTCGGCAAGGGGCTGCTTGGGGCGGCCTTCATCGTGATCGGTCTCGCCATCGTCAGCGGGGCCGACAAACGGGTAGAGGCGGCGCTGGTCGAGGCGTCGCCGCAATGGCTGACCGATTTGACGACGTCCTTTTAGCTGAATGAACTGGGTAACGGCATGCAACTTGAATCCACACTGACCTGTCCAAGATGCAGCTTTCAAGCCACCGAAACAATGCCCACCGATGCTTGCCAGTTTTTCTACGTCTGCAAAGGTTGCGGCGAAAAACTCAAACCCCAGCCGGGTGATTGCTGTGTGTTCTGTTCCTACGGCTCGGTACCTTGCCCGCCGATCCAGCAGAGCGGCAAGGGCGCGTGTTGTGGCTAGCCGATGCGAGACCGTCAGTGCGGCGTGGCGATCCTCGTTACGCCGACAACAGGGGGCAGGCCCCACCATCTGCGGCGAGCACGGTGAGCTCCGGCCAAAGCCCCTTCCAGCGCGTTGTCTTTGCCACGTAGCTGGCGGCTGAAAAATTTGGCCCGGAATTGGGACGAACGACCATGTTGGCAATATCCTCAAACCCCTTCGGCGCATAGACGTCGTGACCGGCTTGCGTGCGGCGGATTCCGACCTGGGTTGTTGTCGTCAAGAAGCGGTGGATGCCGTCGGTCGAGCAATGCAGCGCCGGGTAAGGTAGGCCATGCTTCTCCGGATACCAAAGATGGACGCGCGCCTGGTTGCGCACTTCGATCTTCACACCGAGCCGTGCCAGCTCGCCCTGTAATTGCCGGATCACGGCATCTTCGGCCTGCCATGACGTGTCGGGATCGAAATAGAAAATATCGTAGTCGTTGATGCCGTAATCGACGTCACGCCCGGTCTGTACGTTCCATACGGTCTGCACCAGGCATCCCGAGACGAGCCACGCATCCGACAGCGCGCGCCGCTCTAATTCCTTGGCAATGGCTTCATTGACCGGATTGCGAAGTGCGAGCGCGAGAAACTTTTTGTTGTCCATGGCCACCAGTCCATGGTTCGAGACGCGCGGCGTTGCCGCGCTCCTCACCATGAGGAAAAGAACACCGCCCTCATCCTGAGGAGCTTGCGAAGCAAGCGTCTCGAAGGATGGCCGCGAGCACCGATTGCGGCCTCATGGTTCGAGACGGCGCTGAAGAAGCGCCTCCTCACCATGAGGGTCTATTTTCAATGCACCGAGGTGAAAAACCGCGCCAGGCGGAAGCCGGATAGCCACGTCCACACCGGCTGGCCGCGGATGCCGAGATCCCAGGATCCGATCACGGCGTCGGCGCGGCCGATCAGATTGTCCATCGGCAACAATCCTACCCCGCCGTCGCGAACCGCGACGCGGCTGTCGGCGGAATTGTCGCGGTTGTCGCCCATCACGAACAGTCTGTCCGGCGGCACCGTCACTTCAGGCGTGTTGTCGAGCCGGCCATTGTCGCGAAACTTGAAGATCGCGTGGCTCACGCCGCCCGGCAAGGTTTCGACGTAACGATACGCTGGCTCAGATGCGCCAGTGTCGTCTTCTGCTTCCCCAATGCCATCGGGCCTTAGCGCGGCAGCACGGTCGTTGATGAACAATTGACCCTGCCGCATTTGGATGCGGTCGCCGGGCAGCCCAACGACCCGTTTGACCCAGGCCTGCGAGTGGTCGCCCGGCCAGCGGAACACCACGACATCGCCGCGCTTCGGCGTTCCACTGAACACCCGCCCGGTCTCGGGCAGGCTGATCTGGATCGGCAGCGAGGCGGTGCCGTAGCCATAGGGAAATTTCGACGCCAGCAGGGCATCGCCGATCAGGAGCGTCGGCTCCATGGAGCCCGACGGTACATAGAACGGTTCGGCGATCGCACCCTTGGCCAGGAAAACGATCAGCAACGCCGCCATGAACTGGACGGTTTGCGCGCCCCAGCCGCGCGCCTTGGCGGCAACAGATTGCTTCTCGATTTGCTTGTCGATGCTCATCAGCCGGTTCCTCCGACGGTGATGCGTTCCATCCGCAGCGTCGGCTGGCCGACGCCCACGGGTACGCCCTGGCCGTTCTTGCCGCAGGTGCCGATGCCGGTGTCGAGCGCGAGATCGTTGCCCACCATGGTGATGCGGTGCAGGTCGGTCGGACCGTTTCCGATCAGCATCGCGCCCTTGACCGGCGCGCCGACCTTGCCGTCGTCGATGCGGTAGGCCTCAGTGCACTGGAACACGTATTTGCCGTTCGTGATATCGACCTGGCCGCCGCCGAAGCTCACCGCGTAGATCCCCTTCTTCACCGACGCGATGATCTCGTTGGGATCGCGCTCGCCGGCCAGCATGTAGGTGTTGGTCATGCGCGGCATCGGCACGTGGCCGTAGCTTTCGCGCCGGCCGTTGCCGGTCGGCCGCATGTTCATCAGCCGCGCGTTCTGGCGGTCCTGCATGTAGCCGACCAGGATGCCGTCCTCGATCAGGACGGTGCGGTTGGTCGGCGTGCCCTCGTCGTCGATCGACAGCGAGCCGCGGCGCGACACCATGGTGCCGTCGTCGACCACCGTCACGCCCTTCGCCGCCACCTGCCGGCCCATCAGGCCGGCGAAGGCCGACGTCTTCTTGCGGTTGAAATCGCCTTCGAGGCCGTGGCCGATGGCTTCGTGCAGCATCACGCCGGGCCAGCCGGGCCCGAGCACCACGCTCATCGCGCCGGCCGGCGCCGGCACCGAGCCGAGATTAACCAGCGCCTGGCGCAGCGCC
>DASQOU010000219.1:0-2116 GCA_035644295.1 Bradyrhizobium sp. | reverse complement strand
ATCATGGCCGATCAGCTGGTTCAGCAGCGTCAGGTCGACCTTTTCGGGCTCGCCGACGAAGCCGAGATCGACCACCTTTTCAATGTTCGAATCCGGATCGACCATGCTGCGCGTCGCCTTTGACGCCGTCACCATGTTGCCGTCCTTGCCGCACAGCCCGACCGCCTTGCCGCCGGCCTCGTTGATATAGCCGACCAACTGCTTGTTGATCGAACCCGCCAGCACCATCTCGACGATCTCGATGGTGGCGGCATCGGTGATGCGCAAGCCGGCCGCGAATTCCGATTTGATGCCGAGCCGCTGCAGCATCTGCGCGATCTGCGGCCCACCGCCGTGCACCACCACCGGATTGATGGCGGTCTGCTCCAACAGAACGATGTCGCGCGCGAACGCCTTGGCGAGGTCTTCGGCGCCCATGGCATGGCCGCCATATTTGATGACGATGGTTTCCTCGTCATATTGCTGCATGTGCGGCAGCGCCTCGGACAGGATGCGGGCCTGATCGAGCGGACTGATATATGGCGCGTCGGTCATGAAGCGGGTCTCGTGGTCAGCGGGGTGGGGCGGGTTCTATCTGATTGGTCGACGTGGCGCAAAGCTTCGCTGTCGATTCGGTAGCCCGGATGGAGCGAAGCGAAATCCGGGACGACAGTCTGCGACGGGTTTCCCCGGATTGCGCTTCGCTCCATCCGGGCTACAGGCCACCGCCTCAACTCCGCCGCGGCCATGCCGCCGCCACCGCGAGCGCGAGCCAGCTGATGATCAGCAGCGTTCCGCCGGATGGAGCGGCAAAAGGAAACAGGCCGTGGCCGGCATATTGCCGCAGCGTCAGGTCGCCGGCGAACAGCGCTGCGGCGACGACAAAGCCCGATGCGGCCGCGATCCCGATTCGGGCATCAATGACGCCGCGTTCGGCCAACGCCACCACCGCGAGCACGGCGGTGGCGTGAAACAGCAGCATCGATGAGGCCGATGCCAGTCGTGAGACCTCGGGTTGATGCGCGGATGCCGCGGCCAGGATGACGCCGTCGGCTCCCATGATGGCGGCCAGAATGACCAGAATGCGGAACAGGCGGGATTGCATCATCAACGGCGCTCGCCAAGCAGGCGCACCATGGCGGCACGCAATTCCGCCATCCCGGCACCGGTGCGCGAGGATGTCACCAAAAGCTCCGGAAAGGCGGCGGGATGTTTGGCCAGCGCTGCCTGAACGTCGGCGGCGCGCTGCTCGAGTTCGGCAGGCTTGACCTGATCGGCCTTGGTCAGGACGACCTGGTAGCTCACGGCCGATTTGTCGAGCGTGTTGAGGACGTCGAGATCGATCTCCTTGAAGCCATGGCGGGCGTCGATCAGGACATAGACCCGCGCCAGACTGCTGCGGCCCTGCAGGAATTTGTGGATCAGCGCGGTCCATGACGCGACCTTGGCTTTTGGCGCCGAGGCGTAACCGTAACCGGGCATGTCGACCAGCCGGAAGCCCGCGTTTTCGGGGCCTTCGAAGAAGATCAGTTCCTGGGTGCGGCCCGGCGTGTGCGAGGTCCGCGCCAGCGCTTTGCGCCCGGTCAGCGCGTTGATCAGGCTTGATTTGCCGACATTGGAGCGGCCGGCAAATGCGACCTCCATCCCCGCCATCGGCGGCAGCGTTTCGATCGAGGGCGAGGCCCAGAAGAATTGCCAGTCGCCGGCGAACAGTTTTCGCCCTTGTTCGATCAGCTTCGCATCGATGTCGGTGGTCATGCGAAGGCTTCCGGTGTCCTCGTGGTGAGGAGGCGCTGCTTCAGCGCCGTCTCGAACCATGATCTGGGACTCATCCTTCGAGACGCGCGCAGGAGCGCGCTCCTCTGGATGAGGGCATTGTCAGGTTTTCGACTCGGCCTTCTTCGAAGCGAACGTCGCCCTGAGATTGTCGAACAATTCGACCTTCACGCCATTGCGGCGCATGATGAAGCTCTGCTGCAGCACCGACAGCGCGTTGTTCCATGCCCAGTAGATCACCAGACCCGCGGGGAAGCCTGCGAGCATGAAGGTGAAGATCAGCGGCATCCAGTCGAAAATCATCTTCTGGGTCGGATCCGGCGGCGTCGGATTGAGCTTCATCTGGAACCACATCGTGATG
>DASQOU010000218.1:0-15996 GCA_035644295.1 Bradyrhizobium sp. | reverse complement strand
GCGCTTTCTCGAATTTGACAAGCACGCGAGCGATCCGTAGTAACCGGCCCGGGCCCAGGTGGCGGAATTGGTAGACGCGCTGGCTTCAGGTGCCAGTGGCTTAACGGCCGTGAAGGTTCGAGTCCTTTCCTGGGCACCATTTTTCGCCCAAGCCCCTCATCATTTCGGTTGCAGGCCGCGCGCGAGCAGCTTCAGCGCCAGCTCGGCGCGCTGCATCGGCACGAGGCTGCGATAGGTGCGCGCGAGCAACAGCGCGCCCTCGAGCTGGCTCAGCACCATGGTGGCGGCGAGGTCCGCTTCTCCCGCCGGCATGCCGAAGCGGAACAGCCCGCGTTTGATTTCGTTCTCCCATTTCTGAAAGGCGCCGCGGGTGGCTGCACCCAGCACCTCGGATTGCGCGGACGTTTCCAGCGCGGTGGTCGCGATCGGACACCCTTCGCTGAAATTGGATTTTTCCAGATCGGAGGCCATGCCGCGCGCAATGCGGGTGAGAAACACCTCGGCGTTTTCTGAGGTCGCGGCGGCGTGCGCGATGGCCTGACGTACGGCCTCGCCAGCGAGCGTGAGAGCGGCCTCGCCGATTTCCTCCTTGCCTTTCGGAAAATGGAAATAGAGCGAGCCCCGCGGCGAGCCGCCAGCCGCCAGGATGTCGTGCAGGGCCGTCCCGTGATAACCCTGTTGGCGAAACAAGCGGGCTGCGGCGGCCAGCGTTTTCCCTTTGGAATCAGTAGCTTTTGCCATGCAAAAAAATATCACTTGCAAATCAGTATGTCGACCTTCATAATATGTAGGATGACATACATACTCATTTTGATCACCGCGTTAGCGGCCCTCCCGCTTCAGAGCCGTGCGCAGCCGGACCGAATACCCATCCGCATTGAGGAAAAAGCCATGGCTGGCCTCACCGAAGAACAAGCCCGTGCCGCGATCGCGCCCTGGTACAGCCTTTTCAATGTGGCCAGTCGAGGCGACGTCAAAGCCATCCAGGAGCGGGTCCTGACGGTGGATTACGAATCCTGCGCCGGCTACTTGCCGGGCGAATGCTGGGGCCGGGACACCTCGATCAAAGTGGTTTCGAATTTCGCCAACAGCATTCCCGACATGAAATTCGACATCAAGGAAGTGCTGGTCGCGGGCGATCGCGTGATCGTGCGGGGCGAAGTGACCGGCACGCCGTCAGGCGAATTGTTTGGCGTGCCGCATTCCGGCAAGAGCTTTCGCATCATGGCGGTCGACATTCAAACCATCCGGGACGGCAAGATCGCAAGAACCTTCCACATGGAAAACTGGCTCAGCGCGATCGGGCAGCTTCGCGCCAAATAAGCGGCGGAGCCTCAAATTGCGGCCGCAAACCCCGCCATTGGCGCTAATTTCATAACGTGAGCGGCCCGCCTGCCGCTCGCCTCTTTCGAATTTGAGCGGTAGTTTACACCGCATCGATTCGACGAGGCTCATAAACGCCATGACCGTACGCCTGCATCGCGGCGATCTGCCCGATCTCACCCGCTACACCGACTCGGTGGCGATCGATACCGAGACCATGGGGCTGCATCCGCACCGCGACCGGCTTTGCGTGGTGCAGATGTCGAACGGCGACGGCAGTGCCGATGTCGTCCAGATTCCGAGGGATCATGGAAAGGGCCAAGCCGACGCGCCGAACCTGAAGGCGCTGCTGGCCGATCCGAAGGTGACAAAAATTTTCCATTTCGCGCGCTTCGATCTCGCCGCGCTCTACAACACCCTCGGCGTGATGCCGCAGCCGGTGTATTGCACCAAGATCGCCTCGCGGCTTAGTCGCACCTACACCGATCGCCACGGCCTGAAGGACCTGGTGCGCGAGGTGCTCAACATCGATCTGTCGAAGCAGCAGCAATCGAGTGACTGGGGCGCCCAAAGCCTCAGCGAAGCGCAGCTGGCGTACGCTGCCTCCGACGTATTGCATCTGCATGCCTTGCGCGAACGCCTCGATGCCATGCTTGCGCGCGAGGGCCGCATCGGGCTGGCGCAAGCCTGTTTCGAATTCCTGCCCACGCGGGCAAAGCTCGATCTGCAGGGCTGGGACACCGAGGACATTTTCGCGCATTCGTGAGTGGATAGGCCCTTTTGCGCGCCATACGGGGAGATGCGCCCCGTTTCGGACACACTCCTAACAAGAGGTTCTGGCTGCGCGATCCCGCGATCCCCTGTAGAATGATCAGGGTCTCGCCTCGCCTGGAGCAATAGTGAATTCAGTTCAAAATCCAGCCTATCAAGCCGGAATGGAGGCGCGCTTTGCGATCGCCGAGCGCCACAGCCGGATCGTGCGGGCGCTGCGCATTGCGGTCCCCGCCGCCGTGATCCTGTCGCTGGCGGCCATCATCCTGGTGTCGATCTTCAATCCGTTCCGGATGCTATTGCCCAAGCTGCCGCTGGAGATGGGAAACCTCGTCGTTTCCGGCACCAAGATCACGATGGAGTCGCCGCATCTGTCGGGTTACTCGCCGGATCGGCGGCCGTACGAAGTCTGGGCAAAAACCGCGACCCAGGATGTCACCGCCCCGGATCACGTCGAACTCAAGACGCTGCGGGCCAAGGTGTTGATGGAGGATCAGTCGACCGTCACGCTGGACGCGCTCAACGGGCTGATGGATACCAAGCAGCAACTGCTCGATTTGCACAAGGATATCTACCTGCAGACCACCACCGGCTACGAAGCGTGGCTGAGCCAGGCGTTTGTCGACATGGGCAAGGGTACGGTGACGTCGGACGAACATGTTGATGTGAAATGGATGGGCGGAACGCTGTCCGCCGATAAGCTCAAGATCACCGGCGGCGGCGAAGTGGTGAGGTTCGATGGCAATGTCGTGATGAACCTCGACAAGCTGCCTGCTGCGGAGAGTGCGCCGGAGCAACCTGTTGCGCCCGAGGCGGCGCGGCCCGCCAAGACGCGGTCGGTCTCCAGCAAGTCCTCCAACCCCAGATGATCCGAATGAAGGGTTTTCCGCGCAGCACCCTGATACGGCGGATCGCGGTTGGCGGCTACGGTGCCGCCATTGCGCTCGCCATGATCGCTGCCGGTCAAGCCACGGCGCAGAATGCGGTGACGGGCGTTCCCAATGCGATGCAGGGCTTCTCGCAAAATCGCGACCAGCCGATCCAGATCGAATCCGCCACGCTGGAGATGCGCGACAAGAAAAAGGAAGCAACCTTCGCCGGCAATGTGAAAGTGGTGCAGGGCGATACCACCATGACGTCCAAGACGCTGGTTGTTTTCTACGAATCGGCTCCGGCCGCCGCGGCGCCCGCGGCTGGTTCGAAAACCGCGGCCAAACCGGCCCCGATCCAGTCCGCGACGCCCGGTCCCGGCGGCACCTCGTCGATCAAGCGGCTGGAGGCGAGAGGCAGTGTGGTCGTGACCCAGAAGGATCAGGTGGTGACCGGCGAGACCGCGGTCTTCGACACCAAGACCAACCTCGTCACGATGCTGGGCGGCGTGGTCCTGACCCAATGCAAGAATGTGCTTCGCGGCGACCGCCTGCTCGTCGACATGACGACTGGTGTCTCCCGGGTGGAGTCCGACAGCGGCAAGGTCCAGGCCTTGCTCCCACAAGGGGGAGGAAGCGATTGCGGCTCCGCCAAGCCGGGCAGCCCCTCATCAGCGCCTCCGGCTGGGCCCGGGAGCTCAAATAAACCGAAATAATACCAATAGCTTGCAAGTTAGCCATCCTGGACGCTGTTGAAGCCCGTGGCGGGAGCCTGTATCTCCCTCATGACGCAAGGGGTGCATAGCGCGTTGGCCGAAGCGTGGACGCTTTGGCCAAGCATGCACGGCGCGGTGATCCTACCCTCACATCGAGGGGAGTGTTTCGCTGGGCAAGGGACATCCATTCCTTCATGTTGCGCGAGCGCGCGAATCGCGTTGGGCGCGGGTCGCCGAACACCGTGAAAGGCTTAAGCGAGCGGGAATGGTGGATTTACTCGGCATGTTCCGTCGCCGCCCGGTGAAGCGTAGATCGCCGGGATTTGCGCGCACGAGCGCGGATATCGCCGCGCTCGGCGACAGCATGGGCGAGATGCTGACGAGCCCGGTGCGGGACGTGCCGCCGCTGGCACGCGCCGCGCCGCTGCAAAAGCTGGATCTGCCCCAGTCCGAAAGGCCACGTTCGTCTCCAGCCAGGACCAGCGGCGCGGCGGCACCTCGGCCGACGCAGCGGGCGGGCTATCTGGCTGTGCATAGCGTGGAAAAGAGTTTTGGCACCCGTCAGGTCGTGCGGGGCGTCAGTATTTACGTCCGCCGCGGCGAGGCGGTTGGTTTGCTGGGTCCAAACGGCGCTGGCAAGACCACGGTGTTTTACATGATCACCGGCCTGATCAAGGCCGATCGCGGCAGCATCGAACTCGACGGCCACGACGTCACCCGATTGCCGATGTACCAGCGCGCCCGGCTCGGCATTGGTTACCTGCCGCAGGAAGCCTCGATCTTTCGCGGCCTCACGGTGGAACAGAATATCCGCGCGGTGCTGGAGGTCGTCGAACCCTCGCGGAAAAAGCGCGAGGCGGAACTCAATTCCCTGCTCGACGAATTCAACATCACCCGGCTGCGGAAAACCCCGTCAATTGCACTGTCGGGCGGCGAGCGGCGCCGCGTCGAGATCGCGCGCGCGTTGGCCACCCGGCCCAACTACATGCTGCTCGACGAGCCTTTCGCCGGCATCGATCCGATTGCGGTCGGCGATATCCAGGATCTCGTCCGTCATCTTACCAATCGTGGTATCGGCGTGTTGATCACCGACCACAATGTCCGGGAAACGCTGGGGCTGACCGACCGTGCCTATATCGTCTATGCGGGAGAGATTTTGACCGAGGGCAGTCCGGATGAAATCGTCAACAATCCGGATGTTCGCCGCCTCTACCTCGGCGAGGAATTCCGGCTTTAGCCTTGGCCTTTAGGCTTGGACCGGAAAATCCTCTTTAACCTTGGCTGGAAATCGGCCCGGCGCATGACCCGCCAAAGTGTGAGCGGCTTGGCGCTAAGGTCATGCGCTCACTTAGAAATTTATGGCGCGTTCGGACGCAAAACCGGATTCCACTTTTGCCGATCGCGCCATAGAGCTTTTTTCCCATTCGTCAAGCCGTGTACATCGGCTTGGGACTAGTTTAAGCAAGAATCGGACCAACTTTCCGGGAACGGTTCTTGTCTCCATGGCGCTGACGCAGAGATTAGAGTTCCGCCAGTCGCAGTCACTGGTGATGACGCCGCAGCTGATGCAGGCGATCAAGCTGCTGCAGCTGTCGAATCTCGACCTGTCGGCCTTTGTCGAAGAGGAATTGGAGCGAAATCCGCTGCTGGAGCGTGCCAGCGATGGCTCCGAGGCCGCCCTGGCGGGCGAAGTAGCGCCCGAGCGGGCTGAATTCTCCGATTTTGACGAGGCGGGCGTTGGCCATGGCGACGATGCAAGCGGCGGGGCCAACGGGTCCGCCGGCGAGGCCTTCGAGCCGGCGCAGGAAGAGTGGTTGAACCGCGATCTCGGCAGCCGTACCGAGATCGAGCAGACCCTCGATGCCCCCCTCGACAACGTATTCTCCGAGGAGCCCGCCGAAGCCGCCGCCCGCACCGCGCAGGATGCGGCGCCGACGGCGTATACCGAATGGGGCGGCGGCGCCTCCAACGATGACAGCTATAACCTCGAGGCCTTTGTCGCCGCCGAGGTGACGCTCGGCAGTCATCTTGCGGAACAATTGGCAGTGGCGTTCGCAGCCCCGGCGCAACGCATGATCGGCCAATACCTGATCGATCTGGTCGATGAGGCGGGCTACCTGCCGCCGGATCTCGGTCAGGCCGCCGACCGGCTCGGCGCATCGCCGAAAGACGTCGAAGCGGTCTTGACGGTGCTGCAGAAATTCGATCCGCCCGGCGTTTGCGCGCGAAGCCTAAGCGAGTGTCTGGCGATTCAGCTGCGCGAACTCAATCGTTACGATCCTGCGATGCAGGCGCTGGTGGAGCATCTCGATCTATTGGCCAAGCGCGATATCGCCTCTTTACGGAAATTATGCGGGGTCGATGACGAAGACATCACCGACATGATCGGTGAAATTCGCCGTCTCGATCCGAAGCCGGGTTTGAAGTTCGGTGCGGCGCGGATGCAGACCATGGTGCCGGACGTCTATGTACGGCCCGGGCCCGATGGCGGCTGGCATGTCGAACTCAACAGCGACACGTTACCGCGCGTGCTGGTCAACCAGACCTATTACACCGAGCTGTCGAAGACGATTCGCAAGGATGGCGACAAGTCCTATTTCAGCGATTGCCTGCAGAACGCGACCTGGCTGGTGCGCGCGCTCGATCAGCGCGCCCGCACCATTCTCAAGGTCGCAACCGAGATCGTGCGCCAGCAGGATGGCTTCTTCACCCATGGCGTGGCGCATTTGCGGCCGCTCAATCTGAAGGCTGTCGCCGATGCGATCCAGATGCACGAATCGACGGTGTCGCGGGTCACCGCCAATAAATACATGGCGACCAACCGCGGTAGTTTTGAATTGAAGTATTTCTTCACCGCCTCGATCGCGTCGGCCGATGGCGGCGAAGCCCATTCGGCGGAGGCGGTTCGCCACCACATCAAGCAATTGATCGATGCGGAGGATCCCGCGCTGATCCTCTCGGACGACACCATCGTGGAACGATTGCGCGAATCCGGCATTGATATCGCCCGCCGCACCGTCGCCAAGTACCGCGAAGCGATGCGGATCCCCTCGTCGGTGCAGCGCCGGCGCGACAAACAAAGCATGCTTGGCAATGCGCTTTCGGCACCAGCCGCCTCCGCCGACCGGTCCCGGGACACGCAGCCAGCTTGATTGCGTCCCGGCTAAATCGGGATAGTGTCGGTTCCGCTCAAGAATCGAGGCACACAATGACTCTCCGAATCTCGGGAAAAAGCATCAGTGTCGGCGACGCCTTGCGCGGGCGGGTAAGCGAGCGCACCGAGGAAGTGCTGCGCAAATATTTCGACGGCAATTATTCCGGACACATCACGCTGAGCAAGGATGGTTTCGGATTTCGCACCGACTGCGCGCTGCATCTGGATTCGGGAATTACGCTCGAGGCCGATTCCAATGCCGCCGACGCCTATGCCAGCGCCGACCAGGCGCTGCTGATGATCGAAAAGCGGCTGCGCCGTTACAAGAGCCGGCTAAAGGATCGCTCGGCCCGCAAGGCCCATGCGGCCTCCGAGGCGCTGGCCGGGATGGACGCGCCGAGCTATGTCATCGAGGCCCCGGCGGAAGGCAACGAGGTCACAGCCTATAGCCCGGTCATCATCGCGGAGGCGACCACGTCGCTAAAGCGGCTTTCGGTCAGCGAAGCGGTGATGGAACTGGATTTGACCGGTGCCAACTGCCTGGTGTTCCAGCATGGCTCAAGCGGCCGGGTGAACATCATTTACCGCCGCCCGGACGGCAATGTCGGCTGGATTGACCCCCCTGTCGTCAACTCCGGGGGGTAGGCACCAAACGGCATTGACGCCCAGGAGGACCCTCCCTATGGTCCGCGCCCTTAACGATAGGGGCTGGGAATAACCCCGCGGGTGTTGGCACCGCTCTTGCGTTGGAGTAGAAGCCCCCCCAGTTAGGACCCGGGCGGAAGGCGGCCGCCTTTCCCGCTTCATCTTCCAGATGCCGCCCCCTGAAACCTGTTTCGCAACCTGACGGTCAATTACCTCGGAACGCCCCATGACGATTACCGATCTGGTCGCACCCGAGGCGATTCTCCCGGCATTGAAGGTCAACAGCAAGAAGCAGGCGCTCCAGGAACTGGCAGCGCGGGCCGCAAACCTCACCGGGCAGAATGAACGCTCGATCTTCGAGGTCCTGCTGCAGCGGGAAAAGCTGGGAACCACCGCGGTCGGCTACGGTGTCGCCATCCCGCACGGCAAGCTTCCCAAACTGGAAAGGCTGTTCGGTCTGTTTGCCCGCCTGGAACGTCCGATCGATTTCGAGTCGATGGACGGCCAGCCGGTCGATCTGGTGTTCCTGCTGCTGGCGCCGGAGGGCGCAGGCGCCGATCACCTCAAGGCGCTGGCGCGCATTGCGCGGCTGTTACGCGATCAGGACGTCGCCAAGAAGCTGCGTGCCTCGCGGGATGCGCCGGCGATCTATTCGGTGCTGGCGCTGCCCCCGGCGAGCGCCGCGTAACGCGAATGCCCGCGTAAACTTGCCTGCGCGCGACGACCGATTTTCTGGTGGGAAACTTGTCTACGAAGGTTGAGCGATACGCGAGTCAAGCCCGCGTATGACTCATCAGCAGTTTGCGGCTGCGCCAGCGAAACCAGCAAGTGAACGCCGAAGCGCTCGCGCCAGTCACACGCCCGACATGGGCCTACGTCAGTGCACGCTCACCGCCTGCAACTCATTGCTCCAGGCGTTCGCAACCGCGGCTTCCCGGCTGTCGGTCAGCATGATCGGCGTACCGTCGGCGGCATGGAGCGCAAACAGTTTTAATCCGGGCGCGATCTTCGGTGCCTGTGGGAACAGCACCGGCACGTCCTCGGAACGGACCTGCTTCACATAAGCGATATGGCCCTCACCGAGCTGGGCCAGCGCCTCCAGGGAGACGCGCGGTTCCAACGCAACATTACCTTCAGTCATGGTCTCGACTCCTTCTAGTCTAAGCGGTCGAGTCCGCTACTCGTTCCATTATTCGTGTTCATTGATAGCGATTGTCTTAACGACCTTCTCCGGCTCAGGCCGGGCCAGATCGATCGACAACAGCCCGTTTTTCAAGTCCGCGCCCAGTACCTGCATCCCCTCCGCCAGCACGAAGGTGCGCTGGAAGTGGCGCGCGGCGATGCCGCGATGGATGTATTGCCGGGCCTTGTCGTCCTGCTGGCGGCCCCGGATGACGAGCTGGTTTTCCTCAATGGTTACATCGAGTTGGTCGCGGGTAAATCCCGCCACCGCCAGCGTGATCCGCAGGCGTTCGGGCTGGCCGTTGGCACGGTCGCAGCGCTCGATGTTGTAGGGAGGATAACCGTCGGCGCCTTTAACGACGCGATCGAGCGCACGCTCGATTTCGTCGAATCCCAGCAAAAACGGACTGGATAGCGAAGGAACACGAGACATATTTTTGCAAAGTCCTCTCGAAGCGACTTTGAAGTTTCAGGGCCCTTGCGGCACCCCAACACGACCGGGAAGGCCGTTTGGCCCTCCGATCATGACCAATATGGGCATAATTCAGGGGTGTTCAAGCACCCCCAATAGCGCCCCAAGGCCTCCCTCATGAGGATTGCCCCCGGGGGGGGCCGGGGATGCTGGGGAAGCAGCCCGTTCGGGGCTCAGCGCCGGCGTTCGCTGCCGCAGACCACTCCTGCGGTAATCAACGCCTCGATCTCGCTTTTGGAGTATCCGAATTCCGTCAGCACCTCGGTTGTGTGCTCGCTGAATTTTGGCGGGAGGCTGCGCAGGCTCGGCTTGTTGCGTTCAAGGCGGATCGGCGATGCCACCCCTTTGTACCAATCCTTCGCAACGACATCGCCGCGATGGATGGCATGGGCGCTGGTCAGCGCCTGGTCGATCGACTGCACCGGTCCCGCCGGGAGGCCGGCGGCAAGTAGCCGAGCGCACAACGGCTCGGCGTCGTGCTGGCTGAACACGGCGGCGAGTTCAGCGCGCAAGGCATCGCGGTTGGCAATGCGGTCCTTGTTGCGCGCGAAACGCGGATCGGTGCCGAGTTCAGGCTTGCCGATCTCCTTGGCCAGCTTGCGGAAGGTTCCGTCATTGCCGACGCCGATGAAGATATTGTCGGTGCGCGTCGGGAAGATCGCATAAGGCACGAGGTTGGGATGTTCGTTGCCGGTGAGCGCCGGTGGCTTGCCATGCATGAAGTAATTCGCGGCGTGCGGATGCATGATCGCAAGGCCCGTCTCATACAGCGTGGTTTCGAGAAATTGTCCTTTTCCGGACCGTTGCCGCTCCGACAGCGCCATCAGGATGCCGATCGCCGCGTAAAGCCCGGTAGTGATATCCACCAGCGGAACACCGATCCGCATCGGGCCCGATTGCGGCGAGCCGGTCGCGGCGATCATCCCGGTCATGGCCTGAATGATCGCGTCGTAACCGGGATTGCCACCGCGCGGACCGTCGGCGCCGAAGCCGGAGATGCGGCAGTGAACGAGTTTCGGAAATTTTTCCCGCAACATGTCAGTGCCGATGCCCCATTTGTCGAGCGTGCCGGGCTTGAAATTCTCGATCAGGACATCGGCGCTCTCGAGCATTTTCATCAACACAATGCGGCCGGCTTCGGAGGCGAGGTCGAGCCCGATCGAGCGCTTGTTGCGGTTGATGCCGACGAAGTAGGCCGCGTCATCGTCATGGAACGGCGGTCCCCAGTCGCGCACCTCGTCGCCCGCTGGCGGCTCAACCTTGATCACATCGGCGCCATGATCGGCGAGGATTTGCGTGCAGTAAGGTCCGCCGAGAACCCGCGTGAGGTCGATCACGCGCAATCCGCTCATCGCGCCGGGGGCCGCAGAGGTACTCATGGAAGCAACTTTCGCTCAAAAGGGAAATCAATTGGAATGGCGGAGCGTCGATTTCCAGAGCTAGCGATGTTCGGCCCCCCCAGCAATGCTTTCTCGCGCGTGGGCGTATGTCGAGGCAGGCCTCGAGGTGCGTATCGCCGGGCTTTTTCGAGTGAAGCAAAACGCCTCAACAAAAACCGGGAGCCTCGGCCCTGAATTTCAATCAGAACCGAGGCTCGGGTGAACCCTGTGCGGCGAATCGCCCACCTCAGGTCGTGGCGGGCCAGCCGCTGTTATACGACCTTCAGGCGAACGTCGACGTTGCCTCGCGTGGCGTTGGAATAGGGGCATACCTGGTGTGCCTTCTCCACCAGGGCCTCCGCCTCTGCGCGCGGCACCCCGGGCAGGGAGATGTCGAGTGCGATCTCGAGGCCAAAGCCGCCGGCCGAGCGCGGCCCGATACCGACCGTCGAGGTCACCGACGCATCGGCCGGCACTTTCGGGCCGCCTTGCGAAGCTACGAACTTCATCGCGCCGATGAAGCAGGCGGCATATCCGGCAGCGAAAAGCTGTTCGGGATTGTTGCCTGCGCCGCCGCCCCCACCCAGTTCCTTTGGTGTGGCGAGTTTGACGTCCAGCGCCCCATCAAGCGTGGCAGCGTGACCATCACGGCCGCCGGTTGCCTTGGCGCTGGTTCTGTAGAGGACATTGACTGACACGGGTGCTCCCTCCCTGGTTACGGTTTCTGCGTGATTTGTATTGCATCACAGACGCTTCTTCGCAAATGCGCGGCCGGAGTGCGATTTGAGATATTTCTCGAATGCCAGCGCCTTGTACTTGTCCGGAAAGGCGCAATACCAAACCAATTCCCAAGGTTTGAATTTTGCCGTGTGCGCGGACTTGCCTGCATTGTGTTCTGGCAGACGTCGCTGCAAATCCGCAGTTGCGCCGATGTATTCCTGACCAGGGGAATTGATGCTCCGGATGATGTAGACGTACCACATGGGCACACTTCGCTTTCGGCTGTTGCGTGGACTGCACCACGCGTAGCCGAAGGCGAAGCGGTGGTCTTCCAGCCCGTCTTCGCCCAAGAGGGCTACGCCGGGCACACTTCGCTTTCGGCTGTTGCGTGGCTGCGCCACGCGTAGCCGAAGGCGAAGCGTGGAGCCAGGCGGGATCGAACCGCCGACCTCTTGCATGCCATGCAAGCGCTCTCCCAGCTGAGCTATGGCCCCTCACGCTTCATTTTAGCATGATCTTCTCGGAAGCCGGTAACCACTTTGCGAAAGCGGCGTCCGGGTCAGGATCATGCTCGGCTCAGCGCGCCTTGGGCGACGCGCGTAGCACAAAACCCTGAACACAGTTCAGGGCCGATCTCAAGTCTCCTCGTCGCCGCCGACGTCGCCGATGATATCGGTCACGTCCTCGTCGCCTTCTTCCTCGTCGGCGATGAAGGTGGAATCATCGTCATCGTCGTCTTCGATGGTCTCGTCGATCTCGATATCATCTTCCGATTCGGGAACGACGGCCTTGACCTTGCCGGTGTTCTCCTCGGCGTCGGCTTCCTCGAGCGGCACCAACTCTTCGGCCTCGACCGGCTCTGGCACTACTTCGGCGGCGGTGGCAGCGGCGGCGGCACTGGCGCGCGCAGCGGCGTCGGCGCGGGTTCGCGGTGGCGGAACGGGCGCGATCGGCACCACCTCGCCGGTGTACGGCGAGATCACCGGACTCTTGTTGAGATCGTAAAACTTTTTACCCGTCGTCGGGCAAATGCGTTTGGTTCCGAGATCGGATTTGGCCACGGTGGAATCCTGGGAAATTTTTCGAAAAACGGAGCTTCACTTGGCTAGTTGGCGCGCCGCTGTCAATAGTGCTTTGCGGAAGATAGAGGGCCCTCGCGTGACGGGCTGCGTCCCATGTGATACCTGCCGCGCTTACAGAGGACACAATCTTGACCCATTCAGATCGCCTTGCCGGTCACAAGACCCCGCTTGAAGCCCGATCGAGCGGGCCCCTGGCCGGCAAGGTCCGCGTTCCCGGCGACAAGTCGATTTCGCACCGCGCCCTGATTTTGGGAGCGCTGGCGGTGGGCGAAACCCGAATATCGGGCCTGCTTGAGGGCGAAGACGTCCTGAATACCGCCAAGGCCATGCGGGCCCTGGGTGCTCGGGTTGAACGGACCGGCGATTTCACATGGTCGGTGCGGGGCGTGGGCGTGACCGGATTCGCCCCGCCGGATGTTCCGCTTGATTTCGGCAATTCCGGCACCGGTTGCCGGCTGGTGATGGGCGCGGTGGCCGGTTGCCCGATTACGGCTGTCTTCGACGGCGACGCGTCGCTGCGCTCCAGGCCGATGCGAAGGGTGCTCGATCCCCTGGAATTGATGGGTGCGCGGGTCGGCGACAGCGGGGAAGGTGGCCGCCTGCCGCTGACGCTTCGTGGCGCCCGCGATCCCCTGCCGATCGTCTACCGCACCCCGGTGGCCTCGGCGCAGATCAAATCCGCGGTGCTGCTGGCGGGGCTGGCGGCTCCCGGCGTCACCACCGTGATCGAAACCGAGGCCAGCCGCGACCACACCGAACTCATGCTGAAGCATTTTGGCGCGCAGATCGCGTCCGTGCCGGAGGGCAGCCATGGCCGCAAAATCGCGCTGACAGGTCAGCCCGAATTGCACGGCGCCGAAGTCGTGGTGCCGGCCGATCCGTCATCGGCGGCGTTTCCGGTCGTGGCAGCATTGATCGTCGAAGGCTCGGACCTGGTTCTGTCCGATGTCATGACCAATCCGCTGCGCACCGGGCTATTCACCACCTTGCGCGAGATGGGCGGTTCGATCGAGGAAAGCCTTGTTCGTGGCGACGCCGGCGAGCCGATGGCGCAGCTTCGGGTGCGCGCCTCAAAACTGCGCGGCGTCGAGGTAGCCCCCGAACGCGCGCCCTCGATGATCGACGAATATCTGGTGCTGGCGGTAGCGGCCAGTTTTGCCGAAGGCACCACCGTCATGCGCGGCTTGAAGGAATTGCGCGTCAAGGAGTCCGACCGGCTGGAAGCCACCGCCGCCATGCTGCGCGTCAACGGCGTCAGCGCCGAGATATCGGGCGACGATCTCATCGTCGAAGGCAAGGGCCATGTCCCCGGCGGTGGCCTTGTCGCCACCCACATGGATCATCGCATCGCGATGTCGGCGCTGGTGATGGGTCTTGCTGCCGACAAGCCGGTGACGGTCGACGACACCGCCTTCATCGCCACCTCGTTTCCGGACTTCATCCCGATGATGCGCGCAATGGGGGCGGAGTTTTCATGAGCGCAGCTTTCGACCGCGACGCGCTGCTCGACGCGTTCGATCAGATCGGTCGAGCGGCGGCAATGGCTGGTACAAAGCTGCAGATTGCAGTTTATGGGGGCTCGGCTCTGATGCTGGCGAGCAATTTCCGGTTTGCCACAGAAGATGTCGACATATCCGAACTTGAACGTCCGCTACCTGTATGGTTGGCTTCCGTCGTGCAGGAAATCGCACGAAAAAATAATTGGCAGGACGACTGGTTCAACGACGGGGTCGCATTCCATCTCAGCTCGCTCGCAGATAGCGCAGCCGATCACGTGGAGTTTGGGACATTCCCGCGGGACGGCTCTTCGCCCGGACTTGTGGTCTCCGTCCCGTCGGCGGAATATTTGCTTGCGTTGAAGCTGAAGGCTGCACGGATCCTGGACCCGCTTCGCGGTGAAACGGAACGACTCGATATTCTCAATTTGATGCAGGTTTTGGGCATCTCGTCCACGGAAGAGGCCGTAACCTTGCTCGGCCGGTACTTCCCTGTGAGCGCCGCTTCCCCTGAGAAGCTGCAATTCCTGCTGAAGCACATGAATCGCGAAGGGGTAGCAGATGCGCCCAAATACCCTCGCTGAGGCGGTTGAAACGATTCAGGCCGGTTCGGACCGGGACGTCGTCCTGGCTGAATTTGTTGACGCGTTCGAATCTGCAGGTACCGATCGGGAGCGCTATGCCTCGATCGAGTGCGAGCCAAAACTGACTGGCGACGAACGGCTTGACGCGCTGGTCGGCGCGGTCGCGGAATATCTGGCGAAGCAGCGTCGGCTTGGGCGCGTCCCTCATTGGGTTTCTAGTCCGGCGCGCCGCCTGATCAGTCCATGGTTTACGACGGCATCGCCATCGGATGCCATGCGCGAATATTTGACCTTTGCCAGCCCCGGCGAGTTCGCGTCGCGCAATATCTTCACCGAGGAGCAGCCGCTGCGACGGGCGCGTGGCCCGCGACCAACAAGACATAGGCCAACATGATCATCGCCATCGACGGACCGGCTGCGTCAGGCAAGGGCACGCTCGGCAAGCGGCTCGCCCGGCATTACGGCTATCGTCATCTCGATACCGGCGTGATCTACCGGGCGGTCGCCAAGGCGTTGCTGGATGCCGGCGCCGACCTGACCGACGAGGTCCTTGCCGTCTCGGCTGCACTCGCGCTGGATCCAGAGAAGTTTGGAGATCCTGAGCTCAAGACCCAGAACGTGGGCGACGCCGCCTCGGTAGTGTCCGCGATCCCCCGGGTGCGGGAGGTGTTGTTGAACTTTCAGCGGCAGTTCGCCGCCGATCCGCCGGGGGCGGTGTTGGATGGCCGCGACATTGGAACCGTGATCTGTCCCCACGCCGATGTGAAAATCTTCGTCGTCGCCGACGCAAGAGTCCGCGCCCGCCGCCGGACCCTGGAGGCCCGGGCCCGCGGGGAGGACGCCGATGAGGCCGCCGTGCTGGCGGATATCCTCAAACGTGATGAACGCGACCTGAACCGGGCCGTGGCGCCTTTAAAACCGGCCGCGGATGCTTACTTGCTCGATAACTCCCAGTTGGATATAGAAGGCGGCGTCCGGGCCGCCATCGACATTGTAGAGGCCGTCCGAGCGGGCCGGCAGCGGGTTTGAACGCTTATATTTGGGCGCTTCCAAACTAAACCGCTGCCGTCATTGGAGGAAAGCCCGCTCCAGGCTTCGAGATCGACAAGCTCAAGGTCCCGGAAGAAATCAACGTATCGGACGTGCAGGCAAGCTGCCGGCCCGCTCTCGCGATTTTTTGCGAGGCGGTCGTTAGAGTTTGCGGAGCTCTAACCCTTCACGTCCAATGCGCCCTTAACCCGAATTGCCGGCGAATCCCGCATCTGGAGAACAAATGGCTTCGACTGCTACTTCCTATAATCCTACCCGTGACGATTTTGCCGCCATGCTCGACGAGTCCTTTGCCGGCGGCAATTTGCAGGAAAGCTCCGTCATCAAGGGCACCGTTGTTGCGATCGAGAAGGACATGGCCGTCATCGACGTCGGCCTGAAGACCGAAGGCCGCGTGGCGCTGCGTGAATTTGCCGGGCCCGGCCGCGAAAGCGATCTCAAGGTTGGTGACGAGGTCGAGGTGTTTCTCGACCGCATCGAGAATGCGCTCGGCGAGGCCGTGCTGTCGCGCGACAAGGCGCGCCGCGAGGAAAGCTGGGGCAAGCTCGAGAAG
>DASQOU010000217.1:0-6321 GCA_035644295.1 Bradyrhizobium sp. | reverse complement strand
TGCGTGTGACGGAAAGCGCCGCCATCATGTTTGTCGACGATCACGCGATCGTACGGGAAGGCTATCGCTCGCTGTTGCAGAAGCAGCCGCGGCTGAAGGTTGTGGCCGAGGCGGGCGACGGCGCCGAAGCCTACCGCCTGTTCAAGCAGACACGGCCCGACCTCGTCATCATGGATCTCGCCATGCCGGGATTCGGCGG
This sequence comes from Bradyrhizobium sp., assembly GCA_035644295.1. Classification (GTDB taxonomy): domain Bacteria; phylum Pseudomonadota; class Alphaproteobacteria; order Rhizobiales; family Xanthobacteraceae; genus Bradyrhizobium. Next base: position 6,122 of record DASQOU010000217.1, on the reverse strand, counting down.
CATTGAAGCGATAAGGCGCATTCGGCAGTGGGATCCCGCCGCCCGCATCCTGGTATTCACCATGCATCAGAACGCCGCCTATGCCGTGCAGGCGATCCGGGCCGGAGCCAAGGGCTATGTCACCAAAAGCAGTCCGCCCGAAGCGCTCGTGCGCGCCGCATTCGACGTGCTGCAAGGCAGGATCGCATTCAGTGCCGACATTGATCATGAGCTCGCGTTGAGCCGCGTCGCCAGCACGCCGGCGGTGACGGACGTGCTGACGCCGCGGGAGTTCGAGATTTTGCGCATGCTGCTCGCGGAAAGGTCGACCGAGGACATCGGCGAGATTCTCCACCTCAGCCCGAAGACGGTGGCGAATACACGCTACCTCATCAAAGCCAAGCTTGGCGTCACCTCCGACATCGAGCTCGTCCTTGTGGCGCTTCGGCAGGGAATTTTGGGCGAGCCGTGGCTGGGCGAAGGCCGCGAGCTGCCGATGGATTGAATTTCCCCCGCGCCGAATGACGCAATCCGAAGGAGGTCAGGGTTGGCGTCGGCGAGAGATCGTGCGCCAGTAGAGCAGCAGCGCTAGGCCGACCAGCGGTATGGCGAACAGCAATATCTCGAAACTGCCGTCCCCGCCGTCGGGCGAGAAACCGAACAAGCGTTCTATGAAATCCATTGTGCGCGCCCTTTCAAGGGAGATTTGGTGCGGGGCCTGCGGAGATGGCGCCGATGGCTGCGCCCTGCGTGGCAAGTTCCGGCGGTATCTCGGACATGGCAGCGCCGGGGCCGGGTCCGGCATCAATGGCGCCAACAGCAGTGGTGGCCACGACCATGTCGGGCGACGCCATCGGCGCACTGGCGCCGGCCTGCCCCGCCGCCGCGGTCACGGTCTGTGCCGCGCCTTTCGCCAGCTCTCCCGGATCGAATTCAATGGTGATCTTCATCGTGCGCCTCCGCGGTCAGACAAAGTTGGTCACAGAATGGCATAGCGGCCTTCGAACGTGACCGGCACATTGGTCAGGTTGTGCACCTGAATCCAATGCGTGGTCTGGGTCGCGTTGCCCCGTTCCACGCGCGCAGTCCATTCCAGTTCGGCTGCGCCGGGTTTGGGCGTGGTCGGCATCACATACCACACCACATGCAATGCTGGGTTCCAGCCCCAAGTGAACCAGTTGTTGGTTTGGTTCGGCTGCAGGGTGCCGGTAAATTGAACGCCGGTTTGCATCTGTCTGCTCCAAAATCTCAATAGAAGGATAGGATCTCGTAACGTCCCTCGAACGTGACAGGCACGTTCGTAAGGTTCGTCACCTCGATCCAGTAGGTGGCCATGGTTGCACTGGCGCGTTCCACGCGCACGGTCCAGCCCAGTTCCGGCGCACCTGGCTTGGGCGTAACCGGCATGACAGTCCAGATAACATGCCACACCGCCGGCCAGTTAAAGGTGAACCAGCGGTTGGTCTGGTTCGGCTGCAACGCGCCAGTGAACTGCACGCCCTTGATCGGGTCGGCGAGCCAGCCATCCACGGGGATTTCCCATACACCACGATTGCGCGTGCCGGCGCGCAGCACCCGCGCGTACGGATGATATTCCAAATCCTCCACAAGCACGTTCGGCAGACCGAGGGAGAAGCCGGCCCAGTGCCCGCCCGCGTCCGTTGTTTGCCAAACGCCCAGATCCGCCGCGACCCAGGCGCGGTTGGGCTGCGACGGATGGATCTCAACGGAATTGATCGGCAAACTGGGCAAGCCGGCCGACACGTCCGTCCAGTTGATGCCACCATTGTCGGAGCGGAACACACGCCCGCCGCCGATGAAGGTGGATGTCGCCCAGACGCGGTTCAGATTGGCCGCGTCCACCGCAATATCGCTGATCCAGGCGCCAGCGCGCGGCGTGGTCAGCGCCACAGCGTTGGACCAGGCGCCGACGGCAAAGTTGAAGCGGAAAATCGTGCCATTGGCGCAGCCGACGAAGATCGTATCGGCATTCGGCGCGTGCATCGCGGTCGCCACCGTGTTGCCGGGGATCGCATGCTCCACCCAAGCGGCGCCGGAATTGCGTGACAGCCACACGCTCTGCCCGGCGCGTCCCACGGTGGTGCCGAACACCTCCAGCGGCGGATAGAACAATGCGTTGTAGTTCTGCGGCACCGGCGGACCGATAGACGTCCAGTTCACGCCGCGATCGTCGGACCGCTGCACGAGCATGCCGTAGAAGGTGTGATAAATCGTATTGGGGCTCTCGTGATTGACCGAGCAATCTCCGCCATCGCCGTCGGCGATGTGATCCCAGACATAGGAACCGACGTAGCGATCGGTGCCATTGTCCTGCGTGCCGCCCATGACCCAGCGCACGGAGCCGAAATCCTGCGCAATATATTCGATTTCGGTGATCGCCAGGCTGTGGTTGCGGTGCACCCAGTGCGTGCCGCGATCAGGCGAGCGGAAGAGGCCGCCATCGTTGCCAGCATAGATCATGTTCGGATCGACCGGATCGAAAGCGAGCGCGTGCTGATCGGGGTGGATCGAATCGGTTCCCGCTGCGGCCTTGGAGCTGATATCGGTCCACGCCCAGCCGCCCGCCCCGTGATCGCCCCGATAGATGTCGATGGCGCCAAGATAGACGGTGTTGGCGTTATTCGGCTGCACCGCCACGTACCAGTCGTACCAAGCTTGGCCGGTGGACAGCCCTGCGGGCGCCGCCGCCGCGTGCCAGGCGCCGGCGGCATCGCGCGTTGCGATGTAGGCGGCGCCGCCGGAGGCGCCGAAGGCGATAGCGAAACTTGGCGCCGCGTGACAGATCGCGACCGCGAGCCGGCTCCAGCCGCCGGGCGCGCCGGGCAGCGCCACTGCCGCCCAAGTGCTGCCGCCATTGGTGGAGCGCTGCAGCCCATCATCACAGGCGGCGAGGATTTCCCCCGGCGCTATTGCCAAGCTCCAGCAGCGACGCGTCCGCCGTTGGGTCCAGGTGGCACCCGCATCGGCGGAGGTATAGACGCCGCCCGTGGTCGCCGCGATCAAGTTGTTGGAGTTCGCCGGGTCCACCAGCAAGTCATGATAGCCTTGGCCGATGAAGGGCGCGCCCGCCCGCAACGTCCAGCTGGTGCCGCCGTTGGTGGAGCGCAGCACGCCCTGACCCCAGCGGCCGTACCAGTTCCCCTCTCCGGTGCCACAATAGACGACGTTGGGATGCGAAGGATCGAAGGCTATCGCGCCAGTGGTCAGTGTCGGGAACGCATCGCCGCGCGCGGTCCAGGTGGCGCCGGCGTCAATTGACTCCCACACGCCGCCGCCGGCGGCACCGACTAGCACGTGGTTGCGGTTGGATGGATCGATGGCGATGGCAGCAATCCGGCCCGCCACCGTCACACGGCTCGCGCCGTAGGTCTGTCCACCCGGGATCTCACCTGGGCCGAGCGGGCGCCACGTGGGACCGAGCAGCGGGACCGGCGCCGGAGCGGCGAGCATCTCCAAGGCGTCCTGCGCAGCGTTCGCGAGGCCCGAAGCCTCGGCGTGCGCTGCCTTCGCTCGCGCCGCTTCGGCGCGCTTACCGCCTTCCCTGGAATCGGCGCGTCTGTCACCTTCCGTGGGTTCGGTCTGCGCTGCGAGTTCAGCGCTCGATTCCGTCATGTCCCGAGCCAGCAGGAATTCTTCCAGCCGCTTCAACGCCTTGCCGCCGGCTGGCTTGGGCGGTAACGCATAGGCTTGGTACTGCGCTATGGAGTGCGGAAGGTCCATGTCATGTCCCCTTCTGCGTTATTTCGGGCGTTGTCCGTCAGACTGACAGCGCCTCAGGTGGTCCCCGCGTCACCTTTTTCTGGTCCCGGCGGTGCAGGACCGTCTCGCGCTGGAGTATCGGCGGATTCGCCGGCGCCGCCTGGCGTGGGCTTCGTACCTTTCTTCAGTTGCTCGGGCTTCAGTTGCTCGGGCTCTAGCCCACGCGCGCGCTCGAATTCGCGCAGCCGTTCCGCAGCACGTCCACCCGGAGGAACTGGCGTTGAGTCGTCTTTGATTTTGGTCACGCGCTACACCTCGGCCTTTACCTTAAAATGCATTCTTTTAGATTACAACCAAAAAGACAGGATGTATTTCGCGTGCAAGCAATGGGACCCAGTGTGGAATGACATTGCCGAAAAGGCTGACACTCGTACAGCCGGCGAAAAACCCCACTCCACATTTTCTCGAGGCAATTGTTTAAGCGTTAGAGAAGCGGGTGCTACACCATAACTGCAAAGCGGCAAGGCGGGCTGGTTCGAACTCGTATCGCATCGCAGCCATGATTATGCGCCTTGATCGCCACATTCCGGTGCGATCCCTCCGAGATGAATCATCCCTCCCCGGCACTCAAATGGGCATTGCTCTGCCTTGCCTGCGTTTCGCTGTCGTCTTGCGCCGGGCAAACCGCGGGCGAGCATTTGGCGGACCTGCCGCACTGGATGGGCGGCGAGCCTGCCGGTGTACCGCCGCGGCCCGGCTCGCCCCAATACGATGCCTGGATGGCCGCGCGCGCCCAGGAAGCGGCGCGGCCGAAGAACGCCGATCAACCCAAGACAGATCAATCCAAGACAGACCAACCCAAGACCGATCGACCTAAATAGTCTCGGCTCACACATCGCATCGTCCGGCTAGCCGCGCGCGGCGCCATTGCCAGAATGGTCGTTTCAAGCTAGCGAACCGCTTATATTTGCACGCACCACCGCCGATTTCGGAGCTATCAGTTGACCGTTATTCGTCGCGCCATCGCCAGCGCGTTGTCTCTCGCCGGGCTTGCCGCTCTCGTCGCCTTCGCGCCCGTGCATCCGATCGGCGAAGCCATGGCGCAAAGTGCGACGGCAGCCCTTGTGGCCAAGCCGGTGTCGCTGCCCGACATGGCGCTCGGGCCGGCAAAAGCCCCGGTGACCGTCACCGAATACGCCTCGATGACCTGCCCGCATTGCGCGGCGTTCGGGGAAAATGTCTTTCCGATGCTGAGGTCGAAATACATCGACACCGGCAAGGTGCGTTTCGTGTTTCGGGAGTTTCCAATCGACATCAAGGCGGCGGCGGCCTCGATGCTGGCGCGCTGTATCGCCAATGACGATGCCGGGAAATTCTTCGGCGCGATCGATACGCTGTTCAAGCAGCAAGATCGGCTGATGGCGGATACGAAAGATACCCTGAAGCTGATCGGCAAACAGGGCGGGTTGAGCGAACAGGCTGTCGAAACCTGCGCAAAGGATCAAACGCTGCTCGACAAGCTCTCCGCCGATCAGAAATTCGCCTACGAGGTACTGAAGGTCGATGCGACGCCGACCTTCTTCATCAATGGCGAGAGACTCAAAGGCGCTATGTCGTTCGAGGAGCTGGACGAGAAGATAAAATCGCTTTTGAAGAACCAGTAACCCGCATTGCGGACCGGTTGCCCGAATCTGCCGGGAGCGTCTGCGGCGTTGGCGTGGCGGACCTAGGTTGGCGGCTGCAATTCACCAACGAGCCAGCCCACATCTCCGGATTTCGTTGGATCTGACGCGATCGCGATTTTTTCGACATGATCGCAACTGGAGCAATCGAACGTTCGAAGTTCAAATCCAGTGGGTCCTGGCAAGATGCGCGCAAGCGTCATGCGCGTTTGGCATTTTGGGCAGCGAAGTCGCTGAATGGCAAGCAGCGGGATTGCTGCTGGAAAATCGACCATGGTTCTCCACCTCGGATCGGGCATGAGCGTAAAGCGCTCGGTCACCGGTAGGCACCCAGGTATGGCGGTGACGAATCAACACTGCGCTTCGAGTTCCGGAGGCGCTGGTCAATAGTGGTCAATCTTTGAAATAAAAGGAACCTGCCGCCTGTCGCTCTACGCACGGTCATCGTGCGAAGCGTCTTACGGCGTGTCGACGAAAGTCAGGCCGATCCGGTTTTTCTGAATCCAGGCAACTCGGCACTCACGGACCGAGGAGTCGCTCGCCATCACCAGGCGAAAGCGTGGGGGTACGAACGCCGGGTTCTCAATATCGATGGCGGCTCCTTCGGGCGAGATATTTCGCACGATGCAGCTCATCACGGAGCCGCCCGCCGACACGTAAGCCGGTTCGTCGATTTCGGTCCGTGGGTGCTTGCGCTTCTCTTCCATCGACGTCGGCCTTTGACCAATTGTGCAGCAACGC
>DASQOU010000216.1:0-15756 GCA_035644295.1 Bradyrhizobium sp. | reverse complement strand
CATCGCGCTCGGCCTGTTGGTGGACGACGCCATCATCGCCGTCGAGATGATGGTGGTGAAGATGGAGCAGGGCTGGGACCGCGTCCGCGCGGCGTCCTTTGCCTGGGAATCCACGGCCTTTCCGATGCTGACGGGCACGCTGGTCACGGCGGCCGGCTTCCTGCCGATCGGCTTTGCCAATTCCGCGGTCGGCGAATATGCCGGCGGCATTTTCTGGATCGTGGCGATCGCGCTGGTCGCCTCCTGGTTCGTGGCTGTGATCTTCACGCCCTATATCGGCGTCAAGCTGCTGCCGAACATCACGGTCAGCCACAACCACGATCCGCATGCGGTGTATGAAACGCGTGTGTATCGAATTCTGCGCAGCATGATTCAATGGTGCGTCAACCACCGGGTAAAGGTGGTGCTGGCGACCGTCGGGGTGTTCGCGTTGTCGATTGTGGCGTTCGGCCACGTCCAGCAGCAGTTCTTCCCGCTCTCCGAGCGGCCCGAACTGTTCCTCCAACTGCGCCTGCCGGAAGGCACCGCGTTCAATGTCACCGAAAAGTCCGTGAAGAAGGCGGAGGCGCTGCTGAAGGACGACCAGGGCATCGCGACCTATACGTCCTATGTCGGCCAGGGTTCGCCGCGCTTCTGGCTCGGCCTCAACCCGCAACTGCCGAACGAGGCGTTCGCAGAGATCGTGATCGTTGCGAAGAATGTCGAGGCGCGCGAGCGGATCAAGGCTCGGATCGAGAAGGCGGTCGATGATGGGGATTTGAGCGAGGCGCGGGTGCGCGTCGATCGCTTCAATTTCGGCCCGCCGGTCGGCTTTCCCGTCCAGTTTCGTGTGATCGGCCCGGATGCCAAGACCGTGCGGGACATCGCCTACAAGGTGCGTGATATCGTCGGGCAGAACAAGAACATCAAGGAGCCGCAGCTCGATTGGAACGAGCAGTCGCCCTACCTGAAACTCGTGGTCGATCAGGACCGCGCCCGTGCGCTCGGCCTCACCCCGCAGGACGTGTCACAGGCGCTGAGCATGCTGATCTCGGGCGCGCCGGTGACGACCGTGCGCGATGGCATCGAGAAGGTCGAGGTGGTGGCGCGTGCGGTGCCTTCGGAACGGCTCGACCTCGGCCATGTTGGCGACCTCACCGTGACATCGCGCAACGGAGTAGCGGTGCCGCTGCAGCAGATCGCAAAAATCGAATACGCCCACGAGGAGCCGATCATCTGGCGGCGTAACCGCGACATGGCGATCACAGTGCGCGGCGACGTCGTCGACGGCGTGCAGGCCCCTGACGTGACCAACCAGATCTGGCCAAAATTGCAGGAAATCCGCGATCATCTCGAGCCGGCCTACCGGATCGAACCCGGTGGCGCGTTTGAGGAATCCGCCAAGGGCAATGCCTCGATCTTCGTGCTGTTTCCGCTGATGGTCATCGTCATGCTGACGTTGCTGATGATCCAGCTGCAGAGTTTTTCGCGGCTGATTCTGGTGTTCCTCACCGCGCCGCTCGGCATCATCGGCGCCTCGCTCGGGTTGAACGTCGCCAACCAGCCGTTCGGCTTCGTCGCGCTGCTCGGGTTGATCGCGCTTGCCGGCATGATCATGCGCAATGCGGTGATTCTGGTCGACCAGATCGAAGCCGACGTCGCCCACGGCCTGACGCGCCGGGAGGCCATCGTCGAAGCCACCGTCCGGCGGGCCCGTCCGGTGGTGCTGACGGCGCTCGCGGCGATCCTGGCGATGATTCCGCTGTCGCGCTCGGCGTTTTGGGGCCCGATGGCGATCACCATCATGGGCGGCCTGTTTGTTGCAACTTTCCTCACCTTGCTGTACCTGCCGGGCCTCTATGCGCTTTGGTTCCGCAAGAGCCTTGAAGAAAGCGGCAAAAGCGAACATCTTGATCTTGCGCCGCAACATCAGGACCAGGCCCGACCCGCATTTCCGCTTGCTGAGGCGGCCGAATGATCGAACATTGAGCTCACTGAATCGAGTATTGGAATGACGCTGATTGCCGAACATACGGAGCAGGACACCCGGGAACGTATTCTCGTGGTGGCGGAGCGTTTGTTCCGCGAAATCGGCTACCAGAAGACCACGGTCGCCGACATCGCCAAGATGCTGCGCATGAGCCCGGCCAACGTGTATCGCTTTTTCGATTCGAAAAAGGCGATCCACGAAGGCGTCGCGCGCAGCCTGATGGGGGAGGTCGAGGTCGAGGCGCAACGGATCGCCAATACGCCAGGCCCGGCGGCGCCGCGCTTGCGCGAGCTGTTGACCACCGTCCACCGCATGAATTCGGAGCGCTTTGTCGGCGATTCCAAGCTTCACGAAATGGTCGAGATCGCGATGGAGGAAAGCTGGGAAGTTTGCCTAGCCCACATCAATCGAATCACCGAGAGCATCGGCGCCGTGATCGGGCAAGGGATGGCATCGGGTGAATTCGAAAAGGCGGACGTGCCGCTGGCGGCGCTATGCACCTGCACCGCGATGGTGCGGTTCTTCCATCCCCAGATGATCGCGCAATCCGCCAACAAGCCGGGACCGTCGATCGATCAGATGATCGATTTTGTCCTGGCTGCGCTGGCCCCGCGCGGCAATGTGGCGAGAAGTTGAGAGCTCTTTCCCGTCATTCCGGGGCGATGCGAAAGCATCGAACCCGGAATCTCGAGATTCCGGGTCTGGTCCTACGGACCATCCCGGAATGACATTGCCGACGGTTTAGTTGGAAGGAAGATACCGACGTGGACGCATCAAGCCCGAAGGACCTGCACTACTACGAACCGCGCAACGGCCACGGCCTGCGGCACGACCCGTTCAATGCCATCATCGCGCCGCGGCCGATCGGCTGGATCTCGTCGCGCGATGCCAAGGGCAACGTCAATCTCGCGCCCTACAGCTTCTTCAACGGGTTCTGCTACACGCCGCCGATCATCGGGTTTTCCTCAACCTCCTGGAAGGACAGCGTCGAAAACATCCAGGAGACCGGCGAATTCGTCTGGAATCTGGCGACCAAGGATCTGGCGAAGCAGATGAACCTGACCGCCGCGCACGTCCCCCACGAGGTCAGCGAATTTTCGATCGCCGGGCTGACCGAGGCGCCGTGCAAACTCGTCAACGTCCCCCGGGTTGCGGAAAGCCCAGTCTCATTTGAATGCAAGGTGTCGCAGATCGTTCAGCTTCAGAGCGCCGACGGCAGGAAGGCGCAGGCCTGGCTCACCCTCGGCGAGGTCGTAGCCGTCCACATCGACAAGGCCATGATCAGGGACGGCGTCTATCAGACCGCGCTGGCCCGGCCGATCGTGCGCGCCGGGCGCAGGGGTGACTATTTCGAAATCCGGCAGGATGCCATGTTCGAGATGACGCGGCCGGATTGAGCGAGCATGATCCGGACCCGAAGGGCCGCGTTAGCGCAAAGTGGAAGCCGGGTTTTCGAAAAGATCATGCTCAAACAAGGAGATGAGATCACGACCTGATTCATTCGAACAGGATCGCGACATCTGCCGTTAAGTTGCTGATCGCGTTTCGGAACTGTCGGGGCTACCCGCCGTTATCTGCCGGACGCCTTCCCGCATCAATTTCGCTTTATTTTCAATGCGAAGTATCAACCAATTTATCACGCATTCCGCTAAAGTGAGTCGCCTGTTGGCATATGTGTAGCTGCCGCCTCGCGCCGTTGCGCCGACCAAAAGGACATCGTCATGAGCTCCTTCCGCCGCGACTTCATCACCAAGCCGATTTTCTCCTGGGCGCGTGGCGTGTTGCCGGCGATGTCGGACACCGAGCGCGAGGCGCTGGAGGCCGGCGATGTCTGGTGGGACGCCGACCTTTTCACCGGCAATCCCGATTGGGCAAAACTGCTGGCTAATGCGCCGGCGACACTGACGCCCGAGGAGCAGGCCTTCCTGAACGGTCCGGTCGACGAACTCTGCGCGATGCTCGACGAGTGGAAGATCAATTGGGAATGGCGCGACCTGCCTGGCGCGGTGTGGGACTTCATCAAGCGCAAGAAATTCTTCGGCATGATCATCCCGAAGGAATTCGGCGGGCTCGGCTTCTCGCCCTACGCGCATTCGGAAGTGGTGCGCAAGCTTTCCTCGCGTTCGCTGACCGCTGCCGTCACGGTGATGGTGCCGAACTCGCTCGGGCCGGGTGAGCTTTTGATGCGCTTTGGCACCAAGGAGCAGCAGGAGCGATGGCTGCCGCGGCTCGCCGATGGCCGCGACATTCCCTGCTTCGGACTGACCAGCCCCGAGGCCGGCTCGGATGCAGCCTCGATGATCGATGCCGGCGTCATCTGCAAGGGCCAATTCGAGGGACGCGAAGTGCTGGGCTTACGCCTCAACTGGCACAAGCGCTACATCACGCTGGGCCCGGTCGCAACGCTGGTGGGGCTCGCCTTCAAGGCCTACGATCCGGATCATCTGGTCGGGACACAAGACGAACTCGGCATCACCGTGGCCTTGATCCCGAGTCATCTCGAAGGCGTTTCGATCGGACATCGTCATCTGCCCGCGATGCAGGTGTTCCAGAACGGCCCGAACTGGGGCAAGGACGTGTTCATCCCGATGGATTATATCATCGGCGGGCAGGAACGCCTCGGCCAGGGCTGGAAGATGTTGATGACGGCGCTTGCCGCCGGCCGCGGCATCTCGCTGCCGTCGCTGTCAGCGGCGGGTGCCGCCTATGCGGCGCGCACCAGCGGCGCCTACGCACGAATTCGCGAGCAGTTCGGCATTTCGATCGGCAAATTCGAAGGCATCGAGGAGCCGCTCGCCCGCATCGCCGGCACCGCCTATCTGCTCGACGCAGCGCGGCGGTTGACCTGCGCGGCGCTCAATCAGGGCCATCATCCGGCGGTGATCTCCGGCATCATGAAGCTGCAGGCCACCGAGCGGATGCGGATCGCCATCGACGACGCGATGGATATCCATGGCGGCAAGGCCGTGATCGACGGCCCGCAGAATTACCTGGGCAATCTCTACCGTTCGGTTCCGGTCGGCATCACCGTCGAAGGCGCCAATATCCTGACCCGTAACCTGATCGTGTTCGGGCAGGGCGCGATCCGCGCCCATCCTTATCTGCTGCAAGAGATGAACGCGTTGGGCGAGGAGGACCGCGCCAAGGGACTGGATGCCTTCGACAAAGCGTTTTGGGAACATGTCGGTCACAGCGTCGTCACGCTGTTCCGGGCCTGGGGCCGAAGCTGGAGCGGCGGGATGTTCGCGCCCGCGCCCGAGGCTGGCGAGGCGACCGGATTTTACCGCCAGCTATCGCGGTACTCGTCGGCCTTTGCGCTGTGCGCCGACATGGCGCTGTTGACGCTTGGCGGCGCGCTCAAGCGCAAGGAAATGCTCTCCGCGCGGTTCGGCGACATTCTGTCGGAACTGTATCTGCTGTCGGCCGCGTTGAAACGCTGGGAAGATGAAGGCCGCCAGGTTGCGGATTTTGCCGCGCTTGAATGGTGCATGGAAAGCGGCTTCCGCACCATCGAGAACCGTTTCGCGGAAATCCTGGCAAATTTGCCGAACAAGTTCGTCGCCGTCGTCCTGAAATTCCTGGTGCAGCCGTTCGGCGCGCGCGTGCTCGGCCCCTCGGACCTTGTGGTCCATCAATGCGCGCAGCTTGTGCTGGAGCCATCGGCGGCGCGCGACCGCCTGACGCCGGATCTGTCGCATGTCGAGGACGACCGCGGCGTCGCCCGGCTCGAGAAGGCGTTCCTCCTCGTCACTGCCGCAGACGAGATCGCCAAGCGAATGCACTCCGCCCGCATTCATGACTGGCAGGAGGCGGTGAAGCGCGGCGTCATCACGCAAGCCGAGGGCAATCAAATTGCAGCGGCGCGCGAAGCGGTTGCGAAAGTGATCGAGGTCGATGATTTCCCACCAGAAGCGCTGTCGCCGATCTACAACAGGCCCCCGGACGTGCGTCAGTTCTTTCAGGAACTTGGCGAGCAGAGGGCGGCAAGCTGATGGCGCGACCGGTCTTTATTGTCGACGGCAGCCGGACGCCGTTCCTGAAAGCGCGCAGCGGGCCGGGACCTTTCACGCCGGTCGATCTCGCGGTTCAGTGCGGCCGGCCGCTCTTGGCCCGGCAACCCTTCGCGCCGTCGGCGTTCGATCAAGTCATCCTCGGCTGCGTCAATGTCATTGCCGACGAGATGAACCCGGCCCGGGTCGCAGCGCTTCGCCTCGGCATGGGCGAAGCGATGGTGGCGTTCACCGTGCAGATCAATTGCGGCTCCGGCATGCAGTCGATCGACACGGCTTACCGCTATATCCGCGAGGGCATTTCGGATTTAATTCTGGCCGGCGGTTCGGAAGCCCTCAGTTATGCGCCGCTGGTGTGGCCGCAGCAGGGGGTGCGCTGGTTCGCGGGGCTTGCCGGCGCCAAGGGCATCCTCGCCAAATTGGCGGCGATCGCCAGGGCGCGCCCGGCCTACTTCAAACCGGTCATTGGCCTTGAGCGCGGGCTGACTGATCCAATCACCGAACTCAATATGGGGCAGACCGCCGAAGTGGTCGGCCACCTCTTCGGCATTACGCGCGAGCAGTCTGACGTTTATGCCGCCGAGAGCCACCGGCGGCTGGCGACCGCGCAAGCGCAGGGATATCTGAAGGGCGAGGTCGAGACCGCGTTCGCGCGGGACGGAAAATTCTACGATCAAGACGACGGGGTGCGGCCGGATTCGACGCCGGAGACATTGGCAAAACTAAAGCCGGTGTTCGAGCGGCCCTGGGGCCAGGTCACCGCCGGCAATTCCTCGCAGATCACCGACGGCGCGTCCTGGGTCATCCTTGCCTCCGAGCAAGCCGTCAAAGAGCACGGCCTCACGCCAAAGGCCGTGATCACGGACAGCCAATGGTCAGCGCTCGATCCCTCGATCATGGGGCTCGGTCCGGTGCTGTCGGCGACCGAACTCTTGAAGCGCAACCAATTGTCGCTTGGCGATATCGAGACCTGGGAATTGAACGAGGCATTCGCCACCCAGGTGCTGGGATGCCTTGCGGCCTGGAACGACGAAAAATTCTGCCGCGAGATTTTAGGACTTGAAGGTGCCGCGGGACAGATCGATCACGCAAGGCTCAATGTCGACGGCGGCGCCATCAGCCTTGGCCATCCCGTCGGCTGCAGCGGCAACCGCATCGTGCTGCATCTCGTCAACGCGATGAAGCGGCTCGGCACCAAACGCGGCATCGCCACCGAATGCATTGGCGGCGGCCAGGGCGGCGCCATGTTGATCGAAACGGTATAGGGAACGCCATGGACAGCCAAATCATGGACGTCCTCGCCGATCGGGTGCTGGAGCTGGGGCCAAAGCCTCAAGCCGGCGGCCCCTATCGTCATTTCAAATTGGCGCGGGATGCCGACGGCATCGCCTGGCTCTTGTTCGATCGCGAAGGCGCCAGCGCCAACACGCTGTCGGCTGACGTCATCGCCGAATTCGATTCCGTTCTCACGGCGCTGGAGAGCGAACGTCCCGCCGGACTTGTCATTCGCTCGGCGAAGACTTCCGGCTTCATCGCCGGCGCCGATGTCAACGAGTTCCGCGGCGCGACCGATCCGGGTCCCGTCGAGACAGCGATCGGCCGGGCCCATGCGGTGATCGACCGTCTCGAAGCGTTGAAATTTCCGACGGTGGCGGTGATCCACGGCTTTTGTCTGGGCGGCGGGCTGGAAGTAGCCCTTGCCTGCCAGTCGCGCATCGCGATTGACGGGGCGCGCTTTGGTTTTCCCGAAGTGATGCTCGGCCTTCATCCCGGTCTCGGCGGCACGGCGCGCTTCACAGGTCTCATCAATCCGACGCAGGCGATGACGCTGATGCTGACCGGCAAGACCATCGACGCGCGGAAGGCGAAATCGCTCGGGCTTGTCGATGCGGTGGCGCAGGAGCGGCATGTTCGCAATGCCGTCAAGGACGCGGTGTTCGGCCGCCTGAAGCGCGCCCGCCCCGGTCTTCTCAACACCATTCTCAATTCAGGCCCGGCGAGAGGCTTTCTCGCCTCGCGAATGCGCGCTGAAGCCGCAAAGGCGGCATCGCCCGAGCATTACCCCGCCCCCTATGGGCTGATCGATCTCTGGGAGAAGCACGGCGGCGACAAGGCTGCGATGCTGGCCGCCGAAAAGAGTTCGTTCGGCCATCTGATGGTGACGCCGACGGCGCAAAACCTGATCCGGGTGTTTTTCCTGCGCGACCAGATGAAGAAGCTCGCCGGCAGCGGCAACAAGATCAGCCATGTTCATGTCATCGGCGCCGGCGCGATGGGCGGTGACATCGCGGCCTGGTGCGCCAATCAGGGTCTGCGGGTGACGCTGGCCGACATGAAGGCGGAGCCGATCGCGGGCGCGATGAAGCGCGCCGCCGATCTGTTCGGCAAGATCATGCGCAAGCCCACCGATATCCGTGACGCGCTGGACCGGCTGGTTCCCGATCTCGACGGCGAGGGCGTCCGTACCGCCGATTTGATCATCGAGGCGGTGCCGGAAAAACTGGAATTGAAGCAGAAGGTCTATGCCGGTCTCGAGCCGAGGATGAAGCCGGGCGCGATTCTGGCCACCAACACCTCGAGCATTCCGCTGCAGGACTTGCGAACCACGTTAAAATCGCGGGAGCGGCTGGTCGGACTGCACTTCTTCAATCCCGTCTCACGCTTGCAATTGGTCGAGGTCGTCAGCCACGACGGCAGCGATCCGCAACTCCTGAAGGAGGCGCTGGCCTTTGTCGGCGCCATCGACCGCCTGCCGCTGCCGGTCAAGAGTTCGCCGGGCTTTGTCGTCAATCGCGCGCTGACGCCTTACATGCTCGAGGCGATGGTGATGCTGGACGAGGGGATCGACAAGATCACCATCGATGCGGCCGCAGAAGAATTCGGCATGCCGATGGGTCCGATCGAACTCGCCGATCAGGTCGGCCTCGATATTTGTCTCGCGGTCGGCGACATGCTGCGCTCGAAATTCGGCGATCTGCTGCCGCCGACGCCGGCCTGGTTGCGCGACAAGGTCGCCAAAGGCGAGCTCGGCCGCAAGACCGGCAAGGGGTTCTATGTCTGGAAGGATGGCAAGGCCGACAAGATGTCGCCTTCGTCGAACACGGCGCGGCCGACAGCGGAAATGATCGACCGGCTGGTCCTGCCGATGTCGAACGTCTGCGTTGCGTGTCTGCGCGAGGGCATCGTCGACAATGCCGACATGGTCGATGGGGCGATGATTTTCGGCACGGGATACGCGCCGTTTCGTGGCGGTCCCTTGAACTACGCGCGAACCCGCGGCGCGGAGAATGTGGCCTCGACCTTGCGCGCGCTCGCCGCAAAGTTCGGTGGCCGGTTCACGCCGGATGCCGGTTGGGATAGTTTCAAATAGTCCGAATCGGATTTTGACGGGGCCTTTCAGACATGACCGACACGCAAGCCGTTCACGCCCCGCCGGTCACGGAAACCGCGCCGCAAGGCGACCTCTGTACCCGGACGCTGGCGATGCCGGCCGACACCAATCAGAACGGCGACATCTTTGGCGGCTGGCTGCTCAGCCAGATGGATATCGGCGGCGGCATCTTTGCCTCCAAGATTGCGAAATCGCGCACCGTAACAGTGGCCATCGATGCGATGAATTTCCGCAAACCCGTGTTTGTCGGCGATCTCGTTTCCGTGCATGCCAATCTCGTCAAGATAGGCAAGACCTCGATCACGGTCCACCTCGAAGCTTGGGTCCTGCGCCGCAAGGAGATGCAGTCGATCCTGGTGACCGACGGCAACTTCACCTATGTCTCGATCGACGATCAGGGACACCCGCAAGCCGTCCAGCACGATCAGCCGCCGATTTCGGCGTAATGATCGTCGTCGCATTCGTCCTCTGCGCGTCTGCGCCGCATTGCGGACAACGCTTTCCGTTACCCCTCAGCATGGCAACGTGGCAGGATAGGCCGCGCGATCCCCTGTACAGTCAAGTGAGAGTCAGGAGGTATTGTCATGAAAGCGATATTCCGGACGGGATTTATTTTGCTCGCATGTGCGCTCACCTCAATTGAAATCGCCGCCGCGCAACCCGCCAACCTGGGATGCACGCCAGAAAATCCGACCATCACCGCGCAAACGCTGCATTGCCAAGGCGGGGTGACGATCGTCGCCGAAAACGGCGCCCGATATACTCTGCAGGATCGCAGCAGCAAAGGCCGCGTGGATACCGTCGAACTCAGCAGCAAAGCCTTGCTGATCGAAGTTCCGAAGAAATCGGGTGGAAATAAATTTCAGGTCATTACACCGCAAGCGATCGCCGGGGTGCGCGGCACGAAGTGGGCAGTTGACGTTGCTGAAAAAAAGACTTCTGTCTTTGTCGTCAATGGGCGGGTCGCTGTCGGACGGAGAACGGGCAATCATAGCGTAACCCTGGGATCGGGCGAGGGTGTCGATGTCGAAGAGGCTGGCCCTCTGACCGTGAAGCGTTGGCCCCCAGCTCGTGTGTCTGCCTTGCTAGCGCGTCTCGGTCAGTAAGCCACGAATGATCGGCCGCCATCTACGGACCATATTGGCTCTCGCCTTGGCGGGGATCTGGGGGTTCGGCATCTATTTTGAACACGGTCGTGGTCACCTGCGATTTCTTGATCGCGTCGAATCCACAACGCTCGACCTCCGAACGATTGTTCGCGGCGTAAAATTACCGCCGGATCTCGTGACCATTGTTGCGATCGACGACGCCGTCGTGAAGCAGAAGGGCGCCTATCCGCTCGCCCGGATCGATCTTGCGAGGATTGTGGAGGCGATCGCGCGGCTGGAGCCAAAAGTCATGGCGGTCGATCTTCTGCTGGTCGACAAGGGGCCCGACGATGCCGATGAAGCTTTGGCGAAGGCGCTCGCGGCGCGTCCTGCTGTAATTGCGGCCGCCGCAGTATTCCCGGAGGCAAGTCAGTCGATTTCTACAGAGAACGACCAGGGTCCGCTCGCTCGGCTTCCGAGAGCTGAGGGATTTCTGGTGCCACTGAAGAAGTTCGCCGATCATGCGCAAATTGGTATCGTCAACGTGGCGACCGATCAAACCGGTACACCCCGATCTATCCCGATGCTATTTCGAACGAGCGACGCGGTCGAAATGTCGTTTCCGCTCCGCGTTGCGGCGCTGGCGGTCGGAAAGGATCCCGCGATCGAGCCAAACCGTCTGATGCTGGATCAACGATCGATTCCCACCGACGTCGATCATGCCCTGCCGATCACATTTTATGGTCCAAACCGGACGATCCGAACGATGAACGCGGCCTCGGTGCTTGCCGGCGATATTGATCCTGACGCCATACGAAATCGAATTGTCGTGATCGGTGCGACCGTCACCGGTGGCGGAGACTTTTTCTCCACCCCCTTCGAGCCGCTGATGCCAGGAGTGGAAGTTATGTCGACGGCCATCACGCACCTGTTGGCTGGAGATGGCGTATTGCGGGATCGGTCGGTACGCATTGCCGACGGCGTGGTGGCCGTCCTGCTGCCGGCAGTTCTCGTGGGTCTGCTGGTGTGGCGACGGAGTGCGGTGGGCCTCATCGCGGCAGCGGCCGTCGTCCTGACCTGGATAGTGGCGATCTTCCTGGCGTTCTCGTCCGGGATATGGCTGAGCGCGGCTGTGCCGGTCGCCGCCGCCGCTCCACCGGTCGTTTTATTTGGATCCTTTCAGCTGTGGTCAGGCAGGCGGCAGGCTCAGTATTTCGCCACGAGGAGTGAGTTGCTGGAGCAGTTTCAGGCGCCGGCCATACAGCAATGGTTGAGCCGGGATCCGAACTTTCTTGCTGAACCTGTCCGCCAAAATGCAGCAGTCGTCTTTATCGATCTATCCGGATTCACATCCCTGAGCGAGCAGCTTGGACCGGACAGGATACGCGAGCTGTTGAAGGATTTTCATGCCCTGGTCGACAATGAGGCGGTCAGCCGCGGCGGAATGATCACGAGCTTCCTGGGTGACGGCGCCATGATCCTGTTCGGCCTGCCGGCAGCGGCGACGGACGATGCATTGAGGGCGGCGGATTGCGCGCTTGGGCTTTGCATCACCGCCGATCGATGGCTGGCCTCGCTCGCCCCGTCGATCGCGTCAAGACTTGGATTCAAGGTCGGCGCCCACTTCGGGGTGATTGTTGCCTCCAGGCTGGGCGGTGGAAGCTTCCGCCACATCACGGCGACCGGCGACACCGTAAACGTGGCCAGCCGCCTGATGGAAGTGGCTGCCAATCATGGCGCAAAGCTTGCGCTCAGCGACGAATTACTCCACGCGGCGGGGCGCGATTGTGCACTGTTCAAATCGGGAGTTCTTACCGGGCCGAATGAAACCCCGATTCGGGGCCGTTCTGGCTCGCTTGCGATCTGGCTCTGGCACAGTGCAAATAGCAACTAATGGCGTCATTGCTGAGGTCTTCGCATTTGCGACAAGCCTCTCGCGTTGGGCGGCGCCAGCAACGCACGGAGGCCTTGAGGTGCCCGCGCCCGCGAACCTCAATAGCCCCCCACTTTTCGAGCGGGATCATCGGACATGTTAGGCGGCGCCTGAGTGGAGTTTCTGGGAGCCTCGATGTAGGAGCTCCTGGGGTTCGTCTTCTTATGCTTCTTCTTCACGGCCGTGCTGGTTTCCGCGGCGGCCTTGGATGGTGTGACCATGGGAGCGGCCGCCAGCGCTGTCGCGTATATGGCCAGCGTCAAAAGTCGGATCGTAAATCGGCTCATGCGCCTTTCCCGATGTGGTTGGGCAATCCTATGCGGAGGCCTCTCTGATGTCACACCGCGCCCGAATAAACATTCCCGATACCGTCGCACGAATTTGTGAATGCCTGGCAAATGGGATGGGCAGAACCGGCCGATGTCAGTGTGCAGTGCCGCTGCGCCACGCATGGTTTCGCCGCGTTTCGCGGCGCGAGAACTATTTCTCGCCTGCGTTGTTGTCTGCCGCACTGAAGTGATGGAATGGAAATGTCAGACACTTACATCATCGAAGTCCGTTCGCAGGCCGCGGGAATTGTCGTGCGCGATCGCGACGGCTGCCGGCTTTTTGCGGCCTCCCACCGGTTCAATTCGATAGAAGGCCAGGTGTTTCGCAACGCCCGCGAAGCCGAGCGCGCGGCGATCCGGCTCGCGAACGGTGGGTTGACGTTGGTTGCGTAAGACACTACCCGCTGATGTGCAGATGAGGTGACGCCCGGCAAACTAGCCGGCGCAACAAAGTCTGCGCCGGCCAAGCTCTCGTTTCCGAGATCAGTAGACGAGGCCGGCACCCGCCGGCTGTTCGAGCGCGGAGGCGAGCGATTTGTATTCGTCGCAATCGGTGCCGCAGATCTTGCCGATGCGGCTCAAATGATATTGCGCCTGATCGCGGTTGCCCTGTTCGAGCTGCCACAAGCCATAATACTGCCAGGTCCGCACGTGGCTGGGGTCGGCCTTGAGCGCGCGCTCGTACCAGATTTGCGAGACCTTGTAGTCGCCGAGCTTGCGATAGGAATAGCCGATCAGGTTGGCGACATCGGCGCGGTCGTCGTGGCCGAGCGCCTTCAACTGCTCGATGGCGGAAGCATAATCGTTGCGGTCGTAGATCGTGGCATAGGCGGTGCGATAGCCCTCGATGAAGCCTGGATCGTCGATGAACGAGACCTTGCCGTTCTTCTTCTTCGTCTTCTTGACTTCCTTGCTGCCCTCCGCCGGTGGCGATGGCGCGCCGCCGCCGCCGCCCGCGGCCTTGGCGGGCGTGACAAAAGGAACCGCCCCCAGCGCGGCTATGTACATTGCCAGTGTCAAAAGCCGGATCGCAAATTTGCTCATGCGCCTCTCCTGAAGTTGGTCGGGCATTCCGTATGTGCCCGTTGAATGTCACACCGGGACGGCAAAATCATTCCCGGGTGGTCGCGCTGGTTTGATCTTTTTTCCGCACTGCATGCATTCATGCGGAACTTGATTGTGGCGGCCCGGCAACGGTAGCGCGCCCCGGCTGTCGAACGCACCGCGCCCGGCTCTCGGTCTGCGCTTGTTCTGATATCGGCGACCGACAAGGAAGGCTACTGAATTCTCCTTCAGGGTGGTGATTTGTCCCGGACCGGAAATGAGTCCGGGCCTTAACCGTAAAAGGGTTTTCGCCCGAACTTGGTCGGTCGGGCAAATCTGCCGCGTTGACCGGATGGCGGAACCGCCGCACCATGGGGCCCCTTCGCGTCCTAAAGGTATCGTTGTGACCATTCTTTCTAACCGCCAGACCGAGATCCTCAATATCGCCCGCACCCAGGGCCGGGTGATGGTAGAGGATCTTGCCCGGCGTTTCGAAGTCTCGGCGCAGACCATCCGCAAGGACCTCAACGATCTCTGTGATCATCGCTCGCTGACGCGGATCCATGGCGGCGCCATCATTGCCTCTGGCGTCGAGAACCTCGCCTATGAAGCGCGCCGCTTCGTCGCCGCCGAGGAAAAAAAAGCGATCGGGGCGGCCGCGGCGGAACTCATCCCGAACGGCTGCTCGCTGTTTATCAATATCGGCACCACCACCGAAGAGGTCGCGGGCGCGCTCACCTCGCATGAGGATTTGCTGGTCATCACCAACAACCTCAACGTCGCGATGCTGCTGTACCGGCACCCGCGCATCGAGGTTATCGTGGCGGGCGGCGCGGTGCGCCGCGCCGACGGCGCCGTGATCGGCTCCACCGCAATCGGCCTGATCGGCCAGTTCAAGGTCGATTACGCCATCATCGGCGCGTCCGCGATCGACGAGCAGGGCGCGTTGCTCGATTTCGATTATCGCGAAGTGCAGGCAGCCCAAGCCATCATCGCCAACGCCCGCAGCGTGATGCTGGTCGCGGACTCCACCAAACTGCGGCGCAGCGCGCCGGTGCGCATCGCCGACATCAACCAGATCAATACGTTCGTTACCGACATCGCGCTGCCGGCGGGACTCGCGAATATTTGCCAGACCCGCGGCATTCAGGTGATCGAGGCAATGGCGAAGCCGGCGGCAGATATTGACGAGCCGGTCGCGGAGGCTGCGTCGACCGTCACGCGCCTGCGGTAGAGTTTCCAAGCTGAATCGTGGCCGCTTATTCTTTGCGCGGTCGTGGCCTCATGGTTCGAGACGCCCGAAGACGCGCTCCTCACCATGAGGGTCTAAGGCCTCATCTTGGGGAAGGCCGGGCTCTGAGTCCTCATCCTGAGGAGCGCTCCGGCAGGAGCGCGTCTCGAAGGATCGAGCCCTGAGCTTGAAACACCCCTTTCGTGGTTGCTTTCACATTTGGTTGTGATTTAATCCAAACCGAAAGCAAAATCGCCAAAACAAATAGGCGAACGCCGGGGAACGCCGTTGGATCGGATTTTCGACCTCGCGATTATTGGGGGCGGCGTCAACGGCTGCGGCATCGCGCGCGATGCGGCGGGGCGCGGAAAATCTGTTTTCCTTTGTGAAATGAATGACTTGGCGAGCGGGACCTCGTCCTGGTCGACCAAGCTCGTGCATGGGGGCTTGCGCTATCTCGAATATTACGAGTTTCGGCTGGTCCGCGAGGCTTTGATCGAGCGCGAAATCCTTTGGCAGATCGCGCCACACATCATCCGGCCGCTTCGTTTCGTGCTGCCGCACCATGATGGCTTACGGCCCGCCTGGCTGTTGCGGCTCGGACTGTTTCTTTACGACCATATCGGCGGCCGGCACCTGCTGCCGCCGACGCGTTCGGTTGATTTGAGCCGTGACGAAGTCGGAAAGCCGCTGGTGCCGAACCGCTATGTCAGAGGCTTCGAATATTCCGACTGCTTCGTCGACGATGCCCGGCTCGTCGT
>DASQOU010000215.1:0-5545 GCA_035644295.1 Bradyrhizobium sp. | reverse complement strand
TCACCGCGGATGGAGCGAAGGCGAATTCGAGAACATGCTGAGCGAACGCAACACGCTGGTGCATCGCCTGAGAATGGGGCGGAAGGTCATCGGCTTTTCGGTGTCCCGCATCGCCGCCGACGAGGCCGAAATACTTTCGATTGCGGTGGCCCAAAGCCATCGCGGACGCGGCCTGTCCAACACCCTGTTGCTGACGCATCTTGGCCACCTCGCCGGGCGCGGCGTGCGGACGGTATTCCTGGAAGTGGAGGAAAATAATCAGCCGGCACGGCGGCTCTACAAACGTGCCGGATTTGCCGTCGCCGGGCGCCGCGAGCGCTATTATCGGCAAGCCAGCGGGGAACCATTGAATGCGCTCCTGATGCGCCGCGACTTGTCGTAACTCCCGCGCGGTGGCAGAACGTGGTATTGCCGATGACAGAAAACCCAAACCCGCCCTTGAGATGACCGCTTCGAAATGACCGCGCTGAAATCCACACCCGCGCTCAAGGCGACCGGTATAGAGGCGCGCTGCGCCGCCACCGGCATGCGCATGACCGAGCAGCGCCGTGTCATTGCGCGCGTACTGGCGGAGGCGGAGGATCATCCCGACGTCGAAGAGCTATATCGCCGCTGCGTCGCCGTCGACGACAAAATCTCGATCTCGACGGTGTATCGCACCGTCAAGCTGTTCGAGGACGCCGGCATTATCGAGCGGCACGATTTTCGCGAGGGCCGCGCCCGCTACGAGCAAATGCGCGACAGCCACCACGACCATCTGATCAATCTGCGCGACGGCAAGGTGATCGAATTCACCTCGGAGGAGATCGAGAAGCTGCAGGCCGAAATCGCCCGCAAGCTCGGCTACAAACTGGTCGATCACCGGCTGGAATTGTATTGCGTCCCGCTGGACGATGACAAATCCTGATCGGTGCTTGCGCACCATCCCGGAATGACGATCCAAATGCTGGATTTCCCCAAGTTTAGTCTATAATTGAGCCCCGCGCCGCAATGGCGCCATTTCGGCCCCGCATTCCGGTTCCATGAAGTTGCCGCGCAAACTGCACATCAAGTCCTATGGCTGCCAGATGAACGTCTACGATGCGCAACGCATGGTGGACACGCTGGCGGGTGAGGGCTTTGTCGAGACCGCGACCGTTGACGATGCGGATCTGGTGATTCTCAACACCTGTCACATCCGCGAGAAGGCTTCCGAGAAGGTCTACTCCGAACTCGGACGGCTGCGCGCCGTCAAGGAAGAAGCCGCGCGAAACGGCCGCCACATGAGCATCGCGGTGGCGGGGTGCGTGGCCCAGGCCGAGGGCAGCGAGATCATCGCCCGGGCGCCCGTGGTCGATGTGGTGGTCGGACCGCAAAGCTATCACCATCTGCCGGAATTGCTGGCGCGGGCGAAAACTGACGGCCGCGCGCTGGAGACCGAATTTCCGATTCAGGACAAATTTGAATTTCTGCCGCCGCCCAAGGCCGATGCGATTCGCGCCCGCGGAATCTCGTCCTTTGTGACGGTGCAGGAAGGCTGCGACAAATTCTGCACGTTCTGCGTGGTGCCTTATACGCGCGGCGCCGAAGTGTCGCGGCCGGTGGCAAAAATCGTCGACGACGTGCTGCGCCTTGCCGACAACGGCGTGTGCGAAATCACCCTGATCGGTCAGAACGTCAACGCCTATCACGGCGAGGGCCCTGACGGACGGATCTGGTCGCTCGGCACTTTGCTGCGCCGGCTCGCTGTTATTCCCGGCATCGTTCGCTTGCGCTATTCCACCAGCCATCCCCGCGATGTCGAGGAGACGCTGATCGAGGCGCATCGCGACCTCGCTGCGCTGATGCCCTTCGTGCATCTGCCGGTGCAGTCCGGATCCGACCGGATCCTCGCCGCCATGAACCGCAAGCATACCGCCGATGATTACCGCCGAGCGATCGACCGGTTTCGCGGCACCCGCCAAGATATTGCATTTTCATCGGATTTTATCGTTGGCTTCCCCGGCGAGACCGAGGAAGATTTTCGGGCCACCCTCGCACTGGTCACACAAATCGGATACGCTGGCGCTTATTCGTTCAAATACTCGCCGCGGCCCGGCACGCCGGCGGCGGACATGCAGGAGACGGTGTCAGCGGCGGAAATGGACGAGCGATTGGTGCGGCTTCAGGAATTGATCGACAGCCAGCAATCGGCCTTCAATAAGGCCATGATTGGGAATACCGTCGACGTGTTGTTCGAACGCTCGGCCCGCAACCCCGGCCAGATCGTCGGCCGCACCGCCTATCTGCAACCGGCACATGTGATGGCGTCTGCAGATATCATCGGACAGGTCCTGCCGGTGAGAATCGACAGTCTCGAGCGCTATAGCCTGCTCGGTGAACTCGCGGCACCCCGGTTTCTGCGGCCGGCGCCATCGGCTTTGTCGCAAATGACACATTCGCCAATGACCGATTCTTCTCAGACGAGAATGGGAGCCTGAACCCTTGCCAAAAAGTGCATCGGATTCACCTTCGCTCGCTCCCAGCCGCAAACTCGACCGCGACATGCAGATCCCGCCCGAAACGCAATTCGTCATCGACTTCGATGACAATCGCGCGGCCTCGGCGCTGGTTGGACCCTACGGACAAAATCTGGCGGCAATCGAGCGGCGGCTCGGCGTCGTGGTGGATTCGCGTGGCAATCACATCACCGTCGCCGGATCGCGCGACGGCTGCGACGCCGCCCGGCGCGTGCTGGAGACGTTGTATGCGCAGGCGGTGCAGGGGCACGATTTGGCGCAGGGCGACGTCGAGGGTGCGATCCGCGCCGTGATCGCGCAGGGTTCGCTGTTCGAATTCGATGCCAAGTCCGTCAAATCCTCGTTCGAGACCATCAACCTGCGCAAGCGCCCGGTGCGGGCCCGCACCGCCGCCCAAGACTCCTACATCCGTGCGCTCAAGCGCCACGAACTGGTGTTCGGCATCGGCCCGGCGGGCACCGGCAAGACCTGGCTCGCGGTGGCACAAGCCGCACAGTTGTTCGAACGCAAGGAAGTCGATCGCATCATCCTGTCGCGGCCCGCGGTCGAAGCGGGCGAGCGGCTCGGCTTCCTGCCCGGCGATTTGCGGGAGAAGGTCGATCCTTATCTGCGGCCGATTTACGATGCGCTGTATGATCTGATGGATTCGCGCATCGTCGAACGTGCGTTGCAGGCCGGCGAAATCGAGATCGCGCCGCTGGCTTTCATGCGCGGCCGCACCCTCACCAACGCCGCCATCATTCTTGATGAGGCACAGAACACCACGTCGATGCAGATGAAGATGTTCCTGACGCGGCTTGGCGAAAACAGCCGCATGATCATCACCGGCGATCCCTCCCAGGTCGACCTGCCGAACGGCCAGACCTCGGGTCTTGCGGAGGCCGCAAGACTGCTTGACGGCGTCGAAGGCATTGCCCAGGTGAAATTCACCGCCGAGGACGTAATCCGCCACGAACTGGTGGCGCGAATCGTCGCGGCTTATGAAGGATTGCCGCAGCGACCGGCAACCAGCAAGCCTTGATGCCGAAGACTGCCGCCGAGCGCGCGCTGGGGGCGAGTCCCCATCGCAAACAGAATTCCGGACCGATGGCACCGTTTGCCCTTCCCATATCAGAGGTTCTTGTTGTCGCCGATTGCTGGCAGGCCGAGCCTGACGCCGAAACCGTCATCCATCGGGCGATCGCGACCGCGGCCGAGATGGTCGACGCTGATATCGGCGAAACCGAACTCGCAATCATGCTGACGGACGACGCGGGCATCCGTACGCTGAACAGCAACTGGCGCGGCATCGACAAACCGACCAACGTGCTGTCGTTTCCGGCGCTGCCGCCGAGCGGACCGCGCGGTCCCGACGATGCGCCGCGCATGCTCGGTGACATCGCCATTGCCTATGAAACGACACGAAGCGAGGCGGACGAAGAACAAAAGCCCTTCGATCATCACCTGAGCCATCTGGCGGTTCATGGCTTCCTGCACTTGATCGGTTACGACCACGAAAAAGACGACGACGCCGAAGCCATGGAAGCGCTCGAGCGGGAGATTCTGTCGCAACTCGGCATTCCCGATCCGTACACGGAGCGGATGGACTGAGATGACCGACTCAGAACCTACTCACGACAATCCGCGCAACACGCGCAACCTGCCGGCTGTGGTGCAGGAAGGCGAGGTCATGCATCCCGTCGCCGATAACTGGCTGACGCGGGCGATCCGCACGCTGTTCGGATGGAAGCCGGGATCGGTCCGCGACGACCTGCAGGTCGTGCTTGATGCAAGCACACCCGACGAGGTGGGCTTTTCCGCCATCGAGCGCACCATGCTGCGCAACATCCTTTCCCTGCATGAACGCCGCATTGCCGACGTCATGATCCATCGGGCCGATATTATCGCGGTCAAGCGCGATATTCCGCTTGGCGAGTTGATGAGCCTGTTCGAAAGCGCCGCACATTCGCGGCTCGTGGTCTACAACGAAACGCTGGATGATCCTGAAGGCATCGTCCACATCCGCGATCTTCTGGCGTTCATGACCGCGCGAGCGCGGATATCCGAAGCCGGCAAGACTAAGGCCAAACGCGCGAAGCCGTTCCCCGCAGGTCTGGATTTGCGCGCGGTCGACCTGGCGCTGCCGCTTTCGGACGCGAACATCATCCGGAAGCTGCTGTACGTGCCGCCCTCGATGCGGGCGATCGATCTGCTGGCGCAGATGCAGGCTTCGCGTATCCATTTGGCGCTGGTGGTCGACGAATATGGTGGAACCGACGGGCTGGTCTCGATCGAGGATATTGTCGAGCAGATCGTCGGCGAGATCGATGACGAGCATGATAGCGACGAGCCGCCGGCGATCGTGCGGCAAGCGGATAATTCCTTTATTGCCGATGCCCGCGCCAGCCTCGATGACGTCCGCTCCGTGATCGGCGAGGAGTTCGTCACCGGCGAAGCTGGCGAGGAGGTCGAGACGCTTGGCGGTTACCTCGTGACCCATGTCGGCAGATTGCCGGTGCGCGGCGAAGTCATTTCAGGCCCCGGCAACTTCGAGATCGAAGTGCTCGATGCCGATCCGCGGCGCGTCAAGCGCCTGCGTATTGCAACACGCAAGGAACGCTCCGCGTTGCGCAGCCAGCGTGAAAGCCGCCGTCGTGAAGCCGCGACCGACCCTGGATCGGCGCAAGCCGGCGACAGTACCAATCCTCCTGGCCCTGGAGCCGGCTCATCGTGACTGCTGGCAATCTCCGCGCGGCCGGTCTTGCGATCATCCTGGCATGGGGATGGAAGCGCGCCGCCATTGCGCTTGTCGCAGGCATGCTGTCGGCGCTCGCGATGGCGCCGTTCAATGCATGGCCAGTGCTATTTGCAACTTTTCCGGTCGCGGTCTGGCTGATCGATGGCGCGGGCGCCGGACGCCTTCGCGGCGTGCCGGCGGCGGCGATGGCCGGCTGGTGGTTCGGGCTCGGCTATTTCGTGCCGGGACTGTACTGGATCGGCTACGCCTTCCTGGTCGATGCACCGACCTTCGCGTGGTTGATGCCATTCGCCATATTGGGCCTGCCCGC
>DASQOU010000214.1:0-2040 GCA_035644295.1 Bradyrhizobium sp. | reverse complement strand
CGAGGACGTCCTTGCCGGGCTGCCGCGCCGTCTGGGCCGAGTCCCACCCGCTACCGTGATCGACAACCGGCATTTCGCGGAAGCAATCTATAGCTTCGCCCTTGCGAACGGGATCATGGATCGCATTAAGCACGTGGACCTACCCGACGAAGACTGATCGGGCAACATGCCACCGGGTGGTACGAGTTCGAATCGAAAGCGACAGAGCGAGCGTTGCGCGACTGGTGCGCGCTCAATTCGATAGCGGTCGTCGATTGATTCTTCGCGGATGCCATGGACACCGCAGGCCGCGTGCCAAGTTGAGCAGCGCCTGCAAGGCCACCAGGGCATCGGTAAGCGGATGGCCTCGCGACGTTATTGCGGAACGTCGATTAAGGCTTCGGACGAGTTTGGCTCTTTCACTCTGCCCAAAATGGCGCCGCGACCGGCGACCCGCGGGCTCCGGCCTTCGTCATCGCCGCGGCCCTCGTCAGCGGCACTGCTCTCTTTTGGCTGCGCGATCGGTACCGGGAGCGGCTGCGGTGACCACTCATTCCGCGATGTGTGAGAGGAGACCCAGCCATGAAGGTACTGGTTATCGGCGGCGGGATCGGCGCCTGGCCGCAGCGCTTGCTGGTCGAGGCTCGTGCACCGCACGGGTTCGACGATCTCGATGCTGTCGCGAGTCTTGCGGAACGCGAGGCGATCGTGCGCGGCTTCGCCTCGATGGCCGGCTACAGCCGTGAGCAGGTCAATCGACGGGATGGGGAGTGAGGACCGGACGAGGAACTCATGGACCCCAGTCGTCGAGCGATCTTGATCACCGGCTTGGCCGCAATGGCGGGAAGCGGCCGTGCCGTTGTCGCGGAGCCGCGTGGCGGTCGAATCTCACAAAATCGAGCAATGGCGCGCCACGGCCGATGAAGATGGGCACTTCTGTTTCGCCGTGGCGCTGTGAAGAAGCAGCCGATCACGCGCTCAAGCCGGCGAGACTGCGATGGACCGCGATCTTGGGCTCCGCTTTGCGCGCAGCTCCTTTCCTAAATTTCGCAGGAGGCATATGAGGTCTCGATTGTGCATCTCTGCCGATGGTACTATATTGTACACAATCACCCACGAAGGTATCCCTGATGAAGTCAACAACCTTTACGGTGCGCGTCGATACGGGCGTGAAGAAACGGCTGGAGCGATTGGCCAAGAATACCGGTCGCAGTCGTTCTTTTCTCGCGGCTGAAGCCATCAACGAATATCTCGAAATCAATGAGTGGCAGGTCGCCGGTATTAAGCGCGCCATCGCTTCGCTCGATCGCGGCGAGGGGATTCCGCATGACCAGGTCAAGGATTGGGTTGCTTCTTGGGGCAGCACGAACGAGAAACCAGCGCCCAAAAGGTCATGACCCCGATCTGGTCGCCGGAGGCGATTGCCGACCTCGCGGCGTTGCGGGGCTTCATCGAGCAGGACGATCTCGCAGCAGCGCAGCGGGTTGCGCTCCATATCATCCGCAATGTTGAGACGTTACTTCCCAATAGCCCCGAAATGGGGCGGCCGGGTCGCGTTCCAGGGACCCGCGAGCTGGTGATTCCAAGGACGCCGTACATCGTGCCGTACCGTCTGGTCGGCAACACAATCCAGGTCTTGCGAGTCTTTCACGGCGCGCGCCGGTGGCCCGAGGCCCTTTGAGGCGCGGCGATAGCAGTTCACGGAGCAAGAACGGCGGCGATGGCAACAATATCGCACCGTCAAATGGCGCGCCCGAAGAGATTCGAACTCCTGACCCCTAGATTCGTAGTCTAGTGCTCTATCCAGCTGAGCTACGGGCGCGTTTTTCGCTGGCATTCGAGGGGCGCAAGGCCCGCCGATGCCGCATGCATTCGACAAACATGTGAGAGGTCGCGAAAGCGCGCCATAGCTACCGGCTCCGACCGGGCTTGGCAAGGTCCGCAAACCGGCATCTGACGCCTTCGTCATTCCGGGACGCGCGCGGCCGAACTCGGGTTTTACCCGAGTTCGGTAATATTATTGTCCAAGTCGGCAACAGCCGACTTGGATGCGAACCCGGA
>DASQOU010000213.1:0-2120 GCA_035644295.1 Bradyrhizobium sp. | reverse complement strand
CATCCGGGCTACGATGTTCGCCAACGTCATTGCCTGGTCTAAGGGCCAAACACTACCAACCGCTAAGCGTGAAACTTCAAACCGTCGACGATCTTGTCGATCACCTTGCGCTCGGCGCGCATGGCGAGGCCGACCAGATTGAGCTCGGCGCGGATCACGGCCTTCACTACCTCCCGGTTGGCGGCGTCATGCGTGGTCTTGAACATGTCCTCGGTATAGACCGCAGGCTTCACGTTTCGCGCCAGCGCCCGCTCGAGCGCGCGGGTCAGCGCCGGCCGGTCGGCGCCATAGATCAGGATCGGCTGGCCGATCAACGAGAGATATTGGGTGCCGGAGCCGTCTTCATAGGCTTCGCCGATGCATTCCGGAAACGTAGCGGCAATGCCGCCGGCGAGGAACGACGCGACATTCAGCTTCTGCCACGCTTCGAGGTCGGTCCGGATCACGACCGCGATCTTGGTGTCGAATTGCATGGATGACTCCAGTGAGACAGCGTCATTCCGGGATGCGCCGTCAGGCGCAGACCTCAGATGTGCAATTGCACATCGGGGAAACTCGAGATTCCCCGGTGCGCAATTGCGCACCTGAGGTTCGCCGCTGCGCGGCGCCCCGGAATGACTATAGTTGAAAATCTACCCCCTGGCGTCGCAGGCCCAGGCGCGGATCACGCATTCCTTGCCGCCGAATTGATAGCATTTGCGGGTCGCCTCGTTGAGCGAACTCGAAATCCGCGGCTTGATCGCGTAGCCGTGGGCGCCGCAGGGATTGGTCATGTCGACCGCCAGCGCGGCACAGGCACGTTTCATGGTCAGCGTGGTGCAATCGCCCTTGCACTGCTTGCGGGCCGCGGCCCGCGCCGCCTTCTCGCCCGCATAATCGTAGGCCCGGCCGTAGGCGCCGCACTTGCCGATCGCGAATGCTCCGGCCGCCAGAGCCTGTGTTGCGAAACGTGATCCGGCCAATGCCAAAGTCAGGACAAAAACAAACATCGCGCAATGTTGCGCTCTTGCAAAAGACGTCAAGATCCCCTCCCCCAAGGTCAGCCGGCGGCCAATCTACTTGGGGGTTATTTCGACTTGGTGAATGAAACGCTTCGGGTGGGCAAAGGCGCTCTTTGCGCCGTGCCCACCACTGATGCGATCGCGATTTTGGATGGTGGGCACGCTGCGCTTTGCCCACCCTACGATCACCAGGAAACTCAGCCGCGCTGCGCCGCCGCGAGCGCCTGCGGCGTATCGATATCGAGGAAGGCGCCATGGCCCTCGACCGGGACTTCCGCTACCGCCTCGCTGTGCTTGGCGATCAAATGGCGGGCGCCGATATCGCCGTCAAGCGTCATCAACTCGTTGAAGAAACGTCGCGACCACAATACCGGATTGCCGCGCCTTCCGTCGCTGACGGGTACCGCGATCAGGTTACCGCGGTCTGGCGCAAAGGCTTCGATCAGCCGATCGATCAAATGCGCAGAGATCAGCGGCATATCGCCAAGACAGATTACCGCGCCGTCGGCATTTTCAGGCACCGCCGCGACGCCGGCCTTCACCGAGCTGGCTAGTCCTTCCGCGAAATCCGGATTGCGCACGAACTTCACTTTCAGTCCCTGCAAGGCTTTCTCGACCTGCTCTGCCTGATGGCCGGTGACGACAATCACGCCCCGGGCTTTCGAGGCCAGCGCCTGCTCGGTTACGATTCGCACCAGCGTCTTGCCGCCGAGTTCGGCCAACAGCTTGTTGGGACCACCCATCCGGGTCGAGCGCCCGGCCGCCAGAATGATCGCGGCGACATTGCGGTTGCCGTCGGTGCCGAGTTTCTCGCGCGGCTGCGGCCGCGTTACGATTTCCATCAATAGCCCGCCAACGCCCATGCCGGTGAGCTCGGTTCGCGTGACCTTGAGGCCCGCCAATAGACGCATCAGCACCCAATCAAAACCGTTCTCGACCGGCGAGCGGGCGCAGCCCGGCGCGCCCAGCACCGGCACGCCGCCGGCGCTGCCGATCAGGAGCAGGTTGCCGGGATCGACCGGCATGCCGAAATGTTCGATCGCGCCGCCGATGTCGGTAATGGCCGCCGGAATCACGTCGCGCCGGTCGGCAATCGCGGAAGCGCCGAATACGATCACC
>DASQOU010000212.1:0-23301 GCA_035644295.1 Bradyrhizobium sp. | reverse complement strand
TTGGAGTGAGCGACCTTCGAAGCAGTGGCCTTCGAACCCGTCGCTTTCGCGGCAGTTTTTGCAGTCTTGTTTGGCATTGCGCTTCTTTTGTTTTTCGAGGATTTGGCAGCCGAGGCCTTGGTGGCTTTGCGGGTATCCTTCAGGGACGTCCGGGCACGGCCTTTGGTGGCGCCACGGCCAATCGCCGCAGCGGCTTTTTTGGAACCCTTGGAAACACTCTTTTTACGCGTTTTCTGTGACACAGCCTGCGCGCGGAACTGCCACGCCCCTGTTCGATGGTTTCACGGGAACCCATAGGGGCCTTCAAGCGGGGCTGATGGGTTCGGCTAGCTAATCCCACCAATTTAGCACATTTCCCGCAAAAATCAATGATTTATGGCCCTTCAGGGGCATTATCAGGGCGATTTCGGCGGTCTGAGGGAGATTAGGGTTAAGCCACCGCCGGACTTAAGAGCGGAAACCGGTTCAGCGGAGGTACTCGATGCCGCCCCCGATCAATCGCCCGTTCCAGCCGCCGCAGAAAAATATTTTTCGAATTTGCCTTCCATACCCTCGAAATCCTTGGCGTCAGCCGGGGATTCCTTCTTCTGGGTAATATTCGGCCAGGTCTTGGCATATTCGGTATTCACCTCGAGCCATTTTTCCAGACCCGGCTCGGTGTCCGGCTTGATGGCGTCGGCGGGACATTCCGGTTCACACACCCCGCAATCGATGCATTCGTCCGGATGGATGACCAGCATGTTCTCACCCTCGTAGAAGCAGTCCACCGGGCAGACTTCAACACAGTCGGTATATTTGCATTTGATGCAGGCTTCAGTGACGACGTAAGTCATCCAGGGCTCCGAAACGGGTCAATTCTGAGCGGGTGGCGTAGCGCAGGAACTTAAAGGCCGCAAGGGAAGCAAAGCGCCTCCTTGGCTGCTTTTCAGGCCGTCCTGCGTCGGCCGAATGAGCTGGAATACAGATAGTTACTCCTGCCGATCCTGCAAATCGACATAGAGCACGCGCGCCGCGGACGCATCGCCCCGCCGCTCGGCAAATCCGATCACCTTGAGAAGGCGCACGCCGCGATCGAGCCCGATGGTCAGCACGTCGCCGGTCTTCACATTATGCCCAGGCGCCTTCTCACGCACTCCATTGACGCGAACATGGCCCGCCTGCACCAGCGCGGCCGCACTGGTGCGGGCTTTGACCACCCGCGCGTGCCACAACCATTTGTCGAGACGCTGGCGCTCCAAGCAACACCGTGACGGGGATGAACCGGATCCTGCATGGCGATCTTAGCTCGAAGCGGCACATTCAGGCCATCTCCGTCATCCCTGCGCAACGGCTTCGCCATTGTCGCTGGAGGTGCGAGCGCAGCGAGCCTCCTCCGGATGACGGACTTGAGACAAATTTGTTGGCTTAAGCAAAGCCGTCCAGTGTTTGCTAATCCTTGCGGTTGGCGGCGAGCTGTTCCTTGAGCGCCGCCAGTTTGGCAAACGGCGAATTGGGATCGATCGGACGGTCGCGCTCACGAGGACTGGCGCTGGTGGCATATTGCCGATGCGAGGGACCGCTCTCGCGGCCGCCCTTGTCGCGATCGCGCCCGCCTTTGTCGCGGCCACCCTTGTCGCGCCCGCCCTTGTCGCGGTCGCCGCGGAATTTGCCTTTGTCCCTCGCCTCACCCCTCGCCTCGCCCTTCGGCCTGCCCTCGAAGCGCTCGCGGGAGGGGCGGCCCTTGTCCTCGCGCGGCTCGCGCGCGGGCGCGCCGTCGGCTGCGGCGACGACGGCGCCGTCGGCCGGCGCATCAGTGTGTGGCTTGCGGAATTCATGGTTGCGCCGTCCATGCCGGTGCCGCTCGCGCTTTGCGCCTCCGCCCGGCTCGCTTGGCGCAGCTTCGCCCGCAGGTTGGCTAGCCTCAGCTGGACGATCCTGACGGCGATGGCGGTTGCGATCATGGCGCGGCGGCCGGCGTTCTTCCGATCGGCCACCGGGCCGCCAGACCTCGACCAGTTCGGGCTCGGCCGGCGCTGCGGCAGCGGTTGCACCTGCATCCACCGGCGCGGCCTCGCCGACGCCTAATGTCTCCGATGCTGCTTCGGTGGCAGCCTGCTCCTGCGGCGCTTCGACATCGGTGGCCTCGGTCGCCGCCTCGCCAGCGCTCTCCGGTTCGGACTTGGCCTCGAGGGCCGAAGGCTCGCCCCCGCTCAGCTCGCCCGTGCTCGGCTCAGGCGGACCAGGTACAGGCGCGAACGCCACATCGGGCAGCAGCGTCACTGAGGACGCCGCGACTTCTTCGACGACCGGTGCGTCATGGGTGATGGTGGCGCCCTCGCTCGCGGCCGGCATCTCTTCGGCAGTGACGTTCGCGGTGGCGGCCGCAGCCTCAATGGCAGCCGCTTCCGACAGCGTTTCCGACGCCGTTTCCGTTGACGCTATTTCCGCCGCAGCTTCTGCCGGCGCTGCCTCTGCCGCAGGCACTTCAACCACCACCGGTTTCGGCGGCGGCGGCGGCCGGCGCTCCATGCGATAACCCAGCGCGCGCAGCACCGAGGCAAAATCCTCGCCGGCCGAGCCGGTCAGCGACGTCATCGCCTGCGTCACCACGAATCCGCGGCCATCGAACGCACCCGTCGGCTTTGCACCAGGCGAGGTCTCGCGCCATGCCAGCGCCGGGCGAATGAGATCGGCGAGCCGTTCCAGAATATCGACCCGCACCGCGCGCTCGCCGCATTGGCGGTAACCGAGCACGCGATAGGCGTCGCGTGCGAGCTGCTTCTCGACCGGAAACGAGGTGCGGCCGCTTCCCGCCAGATGCTGCGCGCCCGACAGCGCCGACATGTCGACGTTATCCTGCTTCAGCGCCCATAGCAGCGAAGCGAGCGAGCGCGCCGCCGGCTTCAACAGCGGCGGGACGTAGATGTGATAGGCGCCGAAGCGCACGCCGTATTTGCGTAGAGATGCCCGCGACGGCTGATCGAGATCCTTCATCTCGGCCGCGATCTTCGAGCGCTCCAGCACGCCGAGCGCCTCGATCAGCTGAAACGCGATGCCGCGCGCGATCCCCGTGATGTCCTCGGCCTTGGAAAGCTCGAACAGCGGCCCCAACAGCTTCTCGATATGCGTCTTCAGCCACAGATCGAGCCGCTTCTCGACCGCCTCGCGCGGCGCGCCGCTCAGGCGCTCGTCGGAGATGATGCGGATGCGCGGATGCAGCGCGTCGTCGGCCGCCACAAGTTTTGCGACTGCATCGCCGGTCCAGCGGATGGTGCCGTCCGACGTCAGCACGAACTGATCGTCGGGGGCAGCGGCAAGTTTCTCGGCGCGGGCGTCGATTTCGCCGGCCAGCGCCTTCTGCGCCGTCGCCTGCAGGGCCTTGGCGTCGGAGCCGGCCTCGGCTGCGTCGGGCGCGAAGGTGAATCCGTCGAGCCGGCCGATCACATGGCCTTCTACGATCACTTCGCCGGTCTTGCCGATTTCCGTATTCAACATCGTATTTTCCCGCAGGCGGCGCATCAATACACTGGTACGGCGATCAACGAAACGCTCCGTGAGCCGTTCATGCAGCGCATCGGACAATTTATTTTCAACTTCACGCGCGATTCCCTGCCAGTGCTCGGGATCGGCCAGCCAGTCCGGGCGATTGGCGACAAAAGTCCAGGTGCGGATCTGCGCGATCCGGCCCGATAGCGTGTCGATATCGCCGTCGACCCGATCCGCCTGATCGACCTGGGCGGCAAACCACGCATCCGGGATAAACCCCTTATGCATCAGGAATCCGAACAGCGTCGTGACAAGCTCGGCATGCGCGGCTGGCGCGATCTTGCGGTAATCCGGAATCTGGCAGGCATCCCACAGCCGCTCCACGGCAGCTGCGCCATGCGCCTTGTCCCGCACATCGGCATCGCGCGCGGCGTGATCGAGCACGCGCAAATCCTCGGCGATCGGAGCCCGCGTCAGCACCTCGTGCGACGGCGACAACGCCAGCGATACCTGTAGCGCGCCGAGCGAGGAAAAATCCAATTTTGAATTGCGCCACTGCAACACCTTCACGCTCTCGAAGGTATGGTTCTGCAGCGCGTTGACGAGTTCCGGCTCGAACGGCGCGCAGCGGCCGGTGGTGCCAAAAGTCCCATCGCGCGTGGCGCGGCCGGCTCGGCCTGCGATCTGCGCGAATTCCGCCGGATTGAGGCGGCGGAATTGATAGCCGTCATATTTGCGGTCGGAGGCAAAGGCGACGTGATCGACGTCGAGATTGAGCCCCATCCCGACCGCGTCGGTCGCGACCAGATAGTCGACGTCGCCGTTCTGGAACATCGCGACTTGAGCGTTGCGCGTGCGGGGTGAGAGCGAACCCAGCACCACGGCCGCGCCGCCATGCTGGCGGCGGATCAATTCGGCGATGGCGTAGACTTCGTCGGCTGAGAACGCCACGATCGCGGTGCGCCGCGGCTGGCGGGTGATCTTGCGGTCGCCGGCGAATTCAAGCTGCGACAGCCGCGGCCGTGTCACGATGTTGGCGCCCGGCAACAACCGCTCGATGATCGGGCGCATGGTGGCGGCACCGAGCAGCAGCGTTTCGTCGCGGCCGCGCCGGTTGAGGATGCGATCGGTGAAGACATGCCCGCGTTCCAGATCGGCGGCGATCTGGATTTCGTCGACCGCGAGAAACGACACGTCGAGATCCCTGGGCATCGCTTCCACGGTGGAAACCCAGAACCGCGGCTTTGGCGGCTTTATCTTCTCTTCGCCGGTGATCAGCGCAACGGAATCAACCCCCGCGCGATCGGCGATCTTGTTGTAGACCTCGCGCGCCAACAGCCGCAGCGGCAGGCCGATGACGCCGGAGGAATGCGCCAGCATCCGCTCGATCGCGAGATGGGTCTTGCCGGTATTGGTCGGCCCGAGCACGGCGGTGACGCCGGCGCCGGGAGCCCGGCCGTTGGCAAGCGAGGGCGGAGGTGACGAAAAGGCCATGTTTTAAGGGGTTTCTGCGTCGCTCGCGTTGGCTGCGTATTCCGCGCGAGAGGTTAGAATTGTGTCACAATGCGACGCCTGCAAGGTCGGGATTTAAGTTCCGGAACGGTTGCGGAACGAATCGCGCCCGAATCGGTGACTCATCTCCATCTCTGCTTCGTTCACCGCAACATATCGCGCAAGTAAGCGCGCCACGGCACTAGATCAAGTTTGACGCGGGCCGACAAGCCTGCGATTTGGGATTAAATCCTTAAACGTTTTGGGGTCGCGGAGTCGAATCAGAAGTGAGGAAGAGTCAAGCGGTGAGTGGGCCCCCAACCCGTCATGCGCGGGCTTGCCGCCTTCGCTTCAAAGCTTCGGCGGCCTGGCACCGAGAGCCCGGCGAAGCCTTGGCGTAGACGGGACCCGCGCATCCATTGAGAAAAAAGCTATTTGAGAAGATGGATTGCCGGGTCGAGCCCGGCAATGACGAGAAATGGCTCGTTAGCTCCACCGCAATCAATTCGTCGTCGCCACCACACCGTTCTCTCGCTCCCTCCCCCCTTGCGGGGTCC
The DNA here is from genome assembly GCA_035644295.1 of Bradyrhizobium sp. Classification (GTDB taxonomy): domain Bacteria; phylum Pseudomonadota; class Alphaproteobacteria; order Rhizobiales; family Xanthobacteraceae; genus Bradyrhizobium. The sequence continues at coordinate 17,788 of DASQOU010000212.1, read as the reverse complement.
GAGGCGAGCGAAGCTCGCTCTCGAGGTCGGGGTGAGGGGTTGTCTCCGCGGATACAGACCCCTCATCCGCCTTCGCTTCGCGAAGGCACCTTCTCCCGCAAGGGGAGAAGGGAAGAGGCTGCGTATCAATTCGTCTTGGCCACAGCCTCCGTCATTCCGGGGCGATGCGAAGCATCGAACCCGGAATCTCGAGATTCCGGGTCTGGTGCTTACGCACCATCCCGGAACGACGGCTGCGCCGTCAATTCGTCTTCGCCACCCGCGGCGGGGTTGCGGTGGTGATGAACTGGGTGGCTTCCAGCATGGCGGTGCCGAGCGGGGTCGGGATCACCATGCGGAACGGGACCAGGATGCGGGTGCCGGCGACCGGCGCGAAGGCGATTTCCATGTTGCGCTGGGCGGCGAGGTATTTGATCACCGGGCGATCGGGGATGTAGCCGGCGACCGGCACGAAATAGATCGCGCATACCACCACCGGGCCCTGATAGCCCTTCTCCGCCTTCACCGTTTCCATCCGCTTGAAATCGAGTTTCAAATCGTAGCGCATGCGGCCGTCGAAAATCGCCGTCCCCGAGCGGCAGGCCTCGGGGCCGAGCGGATCGGCCGTGCCGCCAACGCGCAGCATCGATCCCGTCATCGGATCGAACACGCCCTTGCGATGCGCCTCCGTCACCGGAAGCCGGTCGGCGTCGACCGGCGGCTCCGGCTCGATCGCGGATTCCTTGATGGTGCCGTTCGACAGGATCATGCGAATGGCTTGAGTGTATTTCGACGTCGCTGTGGAGGCGTTGTAATTGGTCGAGACCAGCGCGCCATTGACGACGCGGCCCTGTGCGGACGCGGTGCCGGAGCCGCCGGCGAATGCTTTCAATAGCCCGGAGGTGCCGCCCGCGGCGGCCGCGGAAAATTGATCGTCCGAGATGTCGATGTTCCAGGCGCCCCTGCCGACGGGAATGCCGGCCAGCGTCGCCTCGTAACGCGCCTCCAATTTGCCTTGCGCCAAGGCCGATGGCGCCGGTGCCGCCAGTCCAAATGCGAGGGCGCACAGGCCGCCCATCGCCCGCAGCCACCAGTGGGGTCGCAGGCGCGAAATCATGCGGGGCGTGGTCACGAGGTGGGGTCCTCTGCGCGGCGGCAACGATGTGGTCATTTATACAAAAATACCCGGTAAACAACGCGTATTCCGCAAAACTCCCCAGGCTGCGAAGGCGCGCTAACACGAAACCATGATTTCGCCGGGGAATGCGCCGTTTATATGATGCCAACACCTCCCTAAAAGAGGTCGCCCGTCGGCTCTTTTTCACCTCTCCCCGAGGGGGAGAGGTCGATTTGCGCAGCAAATCGGGTGAGGGGGCGTCGGATCATGATAGAGCGTAACCCCTCACCCCAGCCCTCTCCCTATGGGAGAGGGAGTAAAGCAGCGGAACGCCCAGCAATACGGGCTTTTCCGCGCACGTAACCCCGCAAAACCTTGACGCAATGGGCATGGCGCCCTATACGTCCGCGGTTCCCTGGATGGACGTGTTTTTGAACCCGATAGGCCGACCCCTTTGAGGGGTGGCAGGCCGGGACGGAAGAGGATTTTGCGATGTCGCGGCGCTGCGAACTGACGGCCAAGGGCCCGCTGGTGGGCCACAAGGTCAGCCACTCCAATATCAAGACCAAGCGGCGTTTCCTGCCGAACCTGTGCAACGTCACCTTCATTTCTGACGCGCTGGGTAAGAACGTGCGCCTGCGCGTCTCCACCAACGCGATCAAGAGCGTCGACCACCGCGGCGGCCTCGACGCCTTCCTGATCAAGGCCAAGGCCGCCGAACTCTCGCCCCGCGCACTCGAGCTGAAGCGCGCGATCGAGAAGAAGGTGGGCAAGCCCGCGCCGGTGAAGAAGGCGAGCTGAGGGTTTAGCGAGGCTTGATTTAGGTGCTGGTGAGTTTTGGATGGCCGGGTCGAAAGACCCGGCTGTTTTTGTTTGGGGGGGAGAGTAAAGCTGCGACTATCTGTGCCAACGTCGCAGTCGATCAAAACACGGTATATTGCCCCTTTCGTCTACCCTGCGGCATTGTTAGGCTCTACGGGGGGTGTTAACTATTCTGGCATACTGCTTCGTTTTTCTTGGACTAGCGCGGTGGCACGAAGCGATCTCCTTCTTTCGATTGTTCGCGCTGGTGCTACTGGCGATCGCGCGGCTTTGCGTACCTCTGTCGAGGCGGCCGTCGCGGAAGAACGCGGTAAAAACCATCACATTTTGGCAGAGCGCCTTCAACGTGCGTTGAGCACTGTCACAATAACACCCCCAGCTACCGCGCAGCTGAATAGCCAATCTGGCAAAGAAACGATTCTTGAAGCAACGCCACGTAGGCGCCTTGAAGACTTGATCTTACCTTTGCCCATTACTCAACAAGTAAGACAGCTAGTCGAAGAGCAACACCGGGCCGACTTACTCCGGGCCCACGGTATGCAGCCTCGCCATCGAGTTTTGCTATCAGGCCCACCTGGCAATGGTAAGACATCAGTAGCTGAAGCGATTGCCGAAGCACTCGCAGTTCAATTTTTTACTGTTCGCTATGACGCCCTCGTTGGCTCTTATCTTGGCGAAACCAACACTCGTCTGGCGCGCCTTTTCGACTACGCGCGAACCGTCCCATGCGTACTATTTTTTGATGAGTTCGACTCCATAGGAAAGGAACGAGGAGACAACCACGAGACCGGTGAGATTAAGCGCGTTGTTTCCTTCTTGCTAATGCAGATCGATCAATTACCGAGCTACGTCGTTGCCGTTGCCGCAACAAACCATGCCGAGCTGCTTGATCGGGCAGTGTGGCGTCGCTTCCAGCTTCGACTGGCAATGCCGCAACCTTCTCGCCAAGTGCTTTCTGTCTTTCTGGAACGTCAATTCGACAGCTGGCCAGAGCCCGCTGGGATCAAAGCAGAAGCCTTGGCCGAAAAATTAGGGAATACAAGCTTCGCGGAGGCTCTAGATTTTTGTCAAACTGTGAGGCGTCAGCACATTCTTTCGCTCGCCAATCGCGAGTTAAGCGATATTCTGCACGAACAAGTTGAATTGTGGACAACCAGGGTCACGCCGAAAACAGATGCCACACGACACAGAAAAACCTCTCCTTCGGCTAAACAAGGCAAGAGACGCCACAAAGCGACGGTCGGGCGGCGGCGGCAGCCAAGCAAGGCAGTTTGATCGACGAGCGCAAGTACGGTCCCACGGACCGATTTTCCAGCAACTACAGAATATTTTGAATCGGCAAGACGCCGCTCTTCAACTCCGGTCTGACCCAAATTCCCTGGCTCCAGAACGCCTACTCGTATTTGAAGTTACGGGGTCAGTTCAAAACTTTGCGAAGGCCGTCGCACGAATTCCCGGTCTGCAGTTCGCGGGCGAAGAAGAATTGGAATCAGACGAATTCGACAAGAACCCCGAGTTTTATCTGCTCGTGCCCCAACTAGGCGCGCTACGCGAAATTGCTTCCCTTTGGGAGAGTTGGCGGCGGGATGGCACGGTACCTAGGAATTACACACCTTGGCGCGATTTGTTTTTGCAGCTTCGTAACGTTCGACCTTGGGGTCCGGCTGATCGTGTTTCACAAGCCAATCGCAACTATTTCCACCACATCATCGAAGGCGCCCCTGAAAACGAACTCTTTCGCATCGAACTTGAGCTGGTATTTCGACCGGCAGAGGCTACGTCACAGTTGGCCGAAAACGATGTGAGTGAGCGGGTTGTCGATAGCGGTGGACGCGTTATTCATCGTTCCTATCGTTCAGAATTCGCCTATCACGCACTTCTCGTAGACATTCCCGTCAGCGAGGTGCGCCGTATTGCCGATCTTGATCCAGCCTCGCTTGCTGGAGTGGACCCTGTCGCCTCGATTGTCCCTCAAAGTGTCGGAACTCCAATCGAGACAGCCGATCATCTCGCCGTCGACGCCACTCGTGCTCTTCCCACAAATGTTGAGCCGATTGCTGCGGTCTTTGATGCTGTACCGGTACAAGCTCATCCCTTGCTAACTGGAAGATTAGGCGTCGACGACCCAGACGATCTTGAGGCCCGAGCAGTGGGTGACCGCGTCCACGGTACGGCCATGGTATCGCTAGTTCTGCATGGCGACTTGAACGACTCGCCGTCATCGATCAACCGCCAAGTGTATTTTAGACCTGTTATGTATGCGCCACCGTTAGGCGATGAGATCTTCGACAACAGTAAGCTCGTTATCGACGTAATCGTTGAAGCGGTCATGCGAATGCGCGCCAACGGCGGATCGCAGGTTATATTGGTAAACCTTTCACTGGGAGACCGGACTAAGCCGTTCTCTGGGAAAATATCGACGTGGGCGCGAGCCTTAGACTATCTCGCCTTCGCCCATGGCATTCTATTTCTTGTAAGCGCAGGAAACAGCGGAGACGGAATTTCGCTATCTGACTTTCAGGACACTTTAAGCTTCGAAGGCGCCGATCTCATTGATAAAGCGAGAGCTACTCTAAAGGGAATCGACGCAGTTAAAGCGGATCGTCGTGTTCTGGCGCCTGGCGATAGTGTGAACGCGCTCACGATCGGCGCTTGGCATAAGGACTCCAGTCAAGAAGTATTTATGGGCGCCAGTCCATTTCCACCCTATGCGAACGTAGATATGCCAAACCTCTCTTCTCGGCTCGGACCCGGGCTGCGTGGGAGCACCAAGCCGGAAGCACTATTCGCGGGCGGACGCGAGCGAGTAAGGCTCGATCCAATAGCGGCTCCCCCAAGTCTGCTACCACATCGTCATCCGAGCAGATTTTGGGGACTGAAAGTCGCTGCACCTCCGCAAAATGGAGCGATGGAATTACATTTCACCGTGGGTACCAGCGCAGCCACCGCCCTCGCGACGCATTCTGCGCATCGAATTTTTGACGCTCTTGAGGACGCTTATCCGCAATTGATCGGTCCTATGCCGCTATCGCAACGAGCAGTATTGCTCAAGGCACTCCTCGTTCACTCAGCGTCTTGGCGGGGGTCCCAGAATTTCATTAGACCAGTCGTCGATCCTACGCTCGCTCTTCATCACGAGCATTGGAGACGAGAAGTTTGCCGTCATCTCGGTTTCGGGTTTGTTGATCCCGAAGATGCAATCGCTTGCGCAGCCGAACGCGCCACCATGTGGGCAACTGGTACGCTTGGGGCCGAAGGATCGCTGACATTTGATTTACCCATTCCAACGGCTTTGACTGCTCGAGCGGCGCGTCGAGAAATAAGGGCAACTCTCGCGTGGTTTACGCCTATCCGACCCGGACATTTGGCCTACCGAGCAGTGAAACTTAAGATCGCTTCGCTCGAATCCACTTCCTTGCAGACTGCCGGGGTGGCAACAACCACGGATCAACCGTCGAATAGCCAGTCAGAGAGCGGGACGGTCGTCCACCGGAGATGGACCGACTCACGCGTTGGCGACGCTGTAGGCGGGACTGCGCTACCTATTCAGATTCAACGAGAGAGGGATCAGGGCACGCCGATTGACGACCCTATTCCGTTTGGTCTTGCCGTCACGATCGAAATGCCCGGCGAGGTACAGATTTATGATGAGGTACTTGCGGAAATCCAAGTGAAACCGCGCGCGATCATCAGAGCCCAAACTTAGAAGTGAGATAGAATAAAGCAAGCCAGCCGATAACTTGCCCAGAGGCAACGGTCTTCCCGCTGATTCTACCATTCAGCCCTTCAAAAATCTCGCTTCACCCGATCAATATCCCGCCCTTCTCGGTTCCTCCGACGCGCATTTCGAACCTCACCCAAGTTTCAAATACGAAACCACCTGAACATCCATTCAAGAAAGTTCCTCGGCAGTTCCAGGAACGGCGCAGTGTCAAAATCGTTTTCTCCCCGTGCAACAACGATAGGAGCACGAGATGAGGAAGATGACTTGCGTTCTCGCCGCGCTAGCGACCCTTGCGGTTGCAGCGCCGACAGTGGCGAGCGCCGAGAGTTTTGGTTTCCGCATCGGCAGCGACCGCGACTACTATCGCGACCGTGACGAGTTTCGCGGTCCGCGCGCCGAGTTCTACGAACATGACCGCGGGTGGCATCGCGGCTGGTATCGCGATGGCGACCGCACGGTGATCATCAGGCGTCACCGTCATTGGGACGACTAATGAAAGGTAAACGGAAAATGGCCCCTTCACCGGGGCCATTTTTTCGCGTACTCGAAGGACAGCCCGTTGCGCCGGTCATAGTGCCGCAGTGCTGGAACCAATGCCGCCGGGATGACTTGATGGAGCGTTACCCGGATGCCCGGCGCCCCCCAGGCATCCGAGGCAGTGACGGCCCCAGCCTGTCCCCCCGCGCTGGGGCCGTTCTTTTCCCGTCGCTGTTTGGGCCCGCGCGAGCGGCGTTTTCAGCGCCGCCACAAGTTCCGATCTTACCGATGTTTCATTGGAACCCAGATTGCAATCCTGCGCCTGCCGCTTACCTGCTTAAGCCGACAGGGAAGGACACCATGAAGCAGTCAGACATCTTTCGCGAAAATGCCGAAAACTGCGCCCATCTTGCCGAGACCGCGAACGGCGAGCCGGCCTACCTCCGCTTCAAGCGAATGGAGGCCGCCTGGCGCGCTCTGGCCGACGAGCAGGATTGGCTGGACGGCGAGGTTTCGCCCGCGCCGATTCCGAGCGCGCCTCAAGGCAACGGAAGTGCACGCGCGAAGTCCGGGATGCGCGATGCGGCAGCTAAGGGTGATACTGTCATCGTCCGCGAAAGCGGACGATCCAGTACTCCGGGACGCCGCAGCTAGAGCCGAGAAGCCGCGGCGTACTGGATACCTCGCTTTCGCGGGGTATGACTGAGGGAAAATCCCGGCAGCAGTGAGAGAACCGAAGCAACCCAGGCGAAGCAACACGCATGAAAATCCTGCAGCATCCCGAAAGTCATCTCGTCAAACTCGACGACGGTTCGACCTGGCAGATTTTTCCCGGCGATATCGACCTCACACTGGCCTGGCTCCCGACCACGGAGCTGCGGCTGTTCGAGATCAACGACGAGATCGCCTCGCACGCGCTGATCAATGCCGACGACGGCACCAACGTTCGCGTCCGCCCGATGGGCGAGCGCTGGCCCGCCGACAAGGTGAAGAATATCTTGAAGCACGGATGATGGTGGTTGTTGGCGCCGCGCCCGACGGGCAAATCACCCCGCAGACTACGTGAGTGAATCCAGCAATCGTCCAGTGGCTTTGCTAAAAAAATTTCGCTTCGCGCTTCGCCCAAATCAGCAATATATCCCCTGCCGTCCCGCCTCCTTCTCGAGGGGCGTTTCGCGATCGTCACGAACGTAGAGCGCGGGATGCGGTGGACGCCGGCGGCGCGCAAAGACGAAGCGCGCGTGCGGCGGACGGCGAAGTCGTGTGGTCCTGACGCCCCGACGCTGGTGTCAAGTCGGCGGAGGCAACTCCGCTGGCGACGGTGGCAAGAAAGCCCGGTCACCGGGGAGATCACGAAGGAAACCGTTAAAACCATTGCGCGGGGAATGCCGGGTGTTTCCGGTGTGACCGTGGTGACTATGCTTGTGTGCTTTTTTACTTTCGCACACAAGGCTGCGGGCGCGCCCAGCGCCCGGCATTCCCTGCGCCCTTTGATTGGGGCGGGATGGTTGATGGCAACAACCCGGGCGCTTTGCGTTGCGGGGCTGTGAAGGCGTGGCTGTTGTTTGACAAGCACACTCGTCATGCCCGGACTTGACCCGGGCATCCATCAATCTTCGTAAAAAGCTTTTCGAAGAAGATGGATCACCGGGTCAAGCCCGGTGATGACGATCTTGAGATACATTTGCGCTGTTTGACATTTGCATCAAGCTGTCATCACCCGCGAATGCGGGTGATCCAGTATTCCAGAGACATCCGTGATTGAATCGAGAGGCCGCGGCGTACTGGATACCCCGCGGGAGCCTGTCATCGGGCTCGCCGAAGGCGAGACCCGGTGGCGGGGTATGACAGTGGTGAGCGGGGAGCGCCCCGGTGTCGTCCCTGCGAAGAGTCCGTAGGATGGGCAAAGGCGCATTTGCGCCGTGCCCACCATCTCGGCACAAATGAAAACGGTGGGCACGCTGGCGCTTTGCCCACCCTACGCGATCGCATATCATGGCTGGAGAAAAAGTTGCGTACCGGGAGAAAACGATGCCCAACAAAACCGCCCTTCCCTCGCGCCGCCGGATTCTCCGCGCCGCGAGCGTTGCGTTGGGCGCGGCGGCGACCTCTTCCTTCCACGTCACCCGCGCCAGCGCGGCTGCCTACCCCGAGCGGCCGATCAAAATCGTCGTGCCGTTTGCCCCCGCAGGCCCCACCGACATCATCGCGCGAATCCTTGGGCAAAATCTCGGCGCAGCACTTGGCGGCAATGTCATTGTCGAGAACCGGCCCGGCGCCGGCGGCAACATTGGCATTGGCTACGTGGCGCACGCGGAAGCAGACGGCTATGCGCTGCTCGTGATCTCCAGCGCCTTTGTCGTCAATCCCGGGCTTTACGCAAAATCCCTTACGACCCTTTCAAGGATTTTGCGCCGATCACCGAACTCGGCACCACGCCGAATGCGATCCTGGTTTCTCCCAGGCTCGGCATCAACTCGATCGCGGAATTGATCGCGCGGGCGAAAGCAAAACCCAACGAGTTCAATTATGCGAGCCCCGGCGCCGGCACCACGCCGCATCTTTCGGCCGAATTCCTGAAGATCGTGGGCGGAATCGAGATGACGCATGTGCCGTTTTCAGGCGCCGCCCCCGCGATCCAGGCGCTGCTCGCCGGCACCACGCAGGTCGCCGTCTCGGCGCTGCCGGCGGTGCTTGGCTTTATCCAGTCCGGCGAACTGAAGGCGCTCGCCGTCACCGGCGCGCATCGCTGGATCGATTTGCCCGACGTGCCGACCATGGTGGAGCTCGGCTACAAGGATTTCATCGCCGAGACGCTTCAGTTCTTTTTGGCACCGGCCAAAACCCCGCCCGACATCGTCGAGAAGCTCTCGGCGAAATCGCTCGAAGTGCTGAAGCGACCCGAGATCGTCGATCAGTTGCGCAGCAACGGCTACGAGGTCATCGCCAACGGCCCGCAAGGCCTGCGCCAGCGCATTGAAACCGAGGTGCCGAAATGGCGCGACGTCATCGCCAAGGCCGGCATCAAGCCGGTGTGAAGGGGGATTTGAATTTGCGCTTGCCTCGCACCTACCCGCATCATCACCCGCCAACCGGTCCGGCCCTTGGCCGGCCGGATGACAGGCTCCGGCGGGTGATCCAGTATTCCAGAGGCATTCATGATTGAAGCGATAGGCCCCGGCGTACTGGATACCCCGCTTTCGCGGGGTATGACGGCGGGTTGCGGAGGTGATGGGTTGCTTCGCTTGCGTTCGCAATGACGATAAGGACATTGCACTATAGAAAGGACCCCGCGTGAAGATCGTCGACCTCAGCCGTGAGCTCCACCACCGCGCCCCGAGCTACCCGGGCCATTCCGCGATCATCCACGGCCTCTGGAAGAGCCACGAAGAGTCCTTTGCCGATGGCGGCAATGTGCATGGGCTGGCGTCGATGTATTTTTCAATGCCCGACCATGGCGGCACCCACATCGACGCGCCGCTGCATTTCGACAGACGCGGCCAACCGATCAACGAATATCCGCTTGCGAACTGCATCGTGGCCGGCATCTGCCTTGACCTGCGCCACATCGCCCCGCGCGCCGAGATCACACCGGCCGATCTCGAAGCCGCGGTGAAGCAATCGGGCCATCCGATCCCGAAGGGCGGCACCGTGCTGCTCTGCACCGGCCATCACGAACGCACCTTCCCGCGCAAGGAATATGCGACGGAAAATTCCGGCGTGAACGTTGCGGCCACCGAATGGCTCGCCCAACAAGACATCGTGCATTTCGGCATCGATTCGATGCGGCCCGGGCCCGAAGGCAAGGAGAACCTGTTGGTCCACAAGGCGTGCTTTGAGCTCGGCATCACCCACATCGAGAGCCTGTGCAATCTCGAAGCCCTGCTCGGCGCGGGGCCGTTCACCTTCATCGGGTTACCGATGAAATGGCGCGGCGGCACCGCCTCGCCGATCCGCGCGGTGGCGGTGTTCGGGTTGTGAGCGGCATGCCAGCAAAGCGCGTCATGCCCGGCCATCGCAGTCTGCCTTGCGCAGACTACGTACACTTGTCTGCGCTGCCGGGCATCCACGTCTTAGCTTCTCTCAAGCCAAGAAAGACGTGGATGGCCGGGACGAGCCCGGCCATGACGAAAAGGTGAAACGGTTTCTGGTCCATTTCTGAGAAAGGCAATACATGAAACGAGTGATGATCCTCAACGGCCCCAACCTCAACCTGCTTGGCGTGCGCGAGCCGCATATTTACGGAACCACGACGCTGGCGCAGATCAAGGAGGCTTGCGAGCGCGAAGCGACCAAGCTTGGATTGGCGCTGTCCTTTCACCAGTCGAACCATGAAGGCGAACTGGTCGACCTGATCCAGTCGGCGCGGCAAGCGGCCGATGCCATCATCATCAATCCGGCCGCCTATTCCTTCACCTCGGTCGCCATCATCGATGCGATCAAGGCGTTCGAGGGACCGGTGATCGAGGTGCACATCTCCAACATCCACGCCCGCGACGAGCACCACCGGCATTCGAAGATCTCCCACGCCGCCACCGCCGTGATCTGCGGCCTGGGGCCTCACGGCTACGTCGCCGCGATCCATGCGCTGGCGGAGCTGGCGAAGAAGGCGTGAGGGTGGACTTTTCAGAAAAACTCGTCATGCCCGGCCTTGTGCCGGGCATCCACGTCTTAGCTTCTCTCAAGCCGAGAAAGACGTGGATGGCCGGGACGAGCCCGGCCATGACGAAAAAGCGTCACCATGACTAAACCCAATCGAAAGTCGCTAAGGCTCAACCGGCGATCCCTTCGGCAACGTAATGCCCTTCTCGCCAGCGATTTTGCGCAAAATATCCGGATGATCGGAGATGATTCCATCCACGCCCATCTCGATCAGGCGCGCCATGTCGGCGGGCTTGTTCACGGTCCAGACCACGGCCTTAAGTCCGAGCGCGTGAGATTCGGCGATCAGCGCGGGCGTGACATCGCCGAAATAGGGCGACCAGATCGCGCCGCCCGCGGCCTTGATCGTGCGCGGAAGGGACTTCCCCTGTTCGGCCGGGTTGAAGCCGGCGGTCCACACCGAGGCCTTGTCGAGAGAGACCGTCGGCGCCGATCCCGCCTGCACCGTCAGATACACGGTTGGAATTTCGGGCGCGAGTTTTTGCACCAGCAGCAGCGTCCGCCAGTCGAACGATTGCACCATGACGCGGCCGCTGAATTGCTCGGCCTGCAACAGATCAAGCAAGAGCGTGACGAAACGCTCGGGCTCCGGCGACTCCTCGGGATGGTTCGGGTCGATCTTGGTTTCGATGTTGAGGCGCACATTTTGGTCGCCCGATTTCCGCACGAGGCCGATGACCTCTTTCAGCGTCGGGATTTTCGTTCCGGGCAACGCGCGCTGATCGGGAAATTGCGCCGCGTAGTTGCTGCCCGGGCGGATTTGCCCGACGTCGTATTTTTTCACCTCTTCCAACGACAACTGGACAAAGGGAATGCCCGGCGGCGCGACATATCGGCCGTCCGCGCCGCGGGCGAGATCCGGATTGAGGCCGCGTTCATGCGAGACGACGATCACGCCGTCGCGCGTCACCCCGATATCCATCTCCAGCGTGTCGACGCCCATCGAAAGCGCGTTGGCAAATGAGACAAGCGTATTTTCCGGAAGCAGCGCGCGTCCGCCGCGATGGGCTTCAATGTCGAACGCCAAGGTTTTCCCAGACATGACCTCCCCGCTGGTCAAAAAGCATAAGGCCGCAGCAGCGATCGCGAAGCGACGGACGACGGCCATGATCAATCCCCTCGCGCGCGATCGCGGCCCCTCACCTCGCGCCGAACGTCGTCTTGCCGAACAATTCCTTGTGCGTCGAGGGCTGCGAGCGCCAGTATTGCGGCGGCACCTCGACCTGGCCGCCGAGCTCGGCCGCGGCGTGCCAGCCCCAACGCGGATCGTAGAGCATGCCGCGCGCGAGCGCGACCATGTCGGCCTTGCCCGACGCCACGATCTCTTCGGCCTGTTTTGCTTCCGTGATCAGCCCGACCGCCATGGTGGTGACGGAGGTCGCCTGCTTGATCGCTTGGGCGAGCGGCACCTGGTAGCCCGGCGCGAGCGGGATTTTCTGTTTCGGCGATACCCCGCCGGAGGAAGCGTCGATCCAGTCGACGCCACGCTTTTTCAGCTCGCGCGCGTATTCGATGGTCTGTTCGAGGTCCCAGCCGCCCTCGACCCAATCGGTCGCCGACACCTTGACGCCGACGGGTTTGTTTGCCGGAAACGCGGCGCGGATCGCGTCGAACGTCTCGAGCGGATAGCGCAGGCGATTTTGCAAACTGCCACCATACTGGTCGGTGCGCTGGTTGGAAATCGGCGACAGGAACTGATGCAAGAGGTAACCGTGCGCGCTGTGCAGCTCGAGCGCGTCGATGCCGAGGCGATCGGCGCGTTTGGCGGCCGCGACGAAGGCGTCACGCACGCGCTGCAATCCTTGCGTATCGAGCGCGCGCGGCGCCAGCTCACCCTCCTTGTGCGGCACGGCGGATGGTCCTTCGGTCTGCCAGCCGCCCTCGTTGAGCGGAATCTGCTGGCCGCCGTCCCAGGGTTTGTGGCTCGATCCCTTGCGGCCGGCATGCGCGAGCTGCATCGCGACTGCGATCCTGGAATGCTTGCGCACCGAGGCCAGGATCGGCCTCAGCGCCGCTTCGGTAGCGTCGTTCCACAGGCCGAGGCAGCCCGGCGTGATGCGGCCGATCGCCTCCACATGGGTGGCCTCGATGCAGAACATCGCCGCGCCCGACAGCGCCAGCGAGTTGATATGGGTGAAATGCCAGTCATTGGCCTCGCCGTTGTCGGCCGAGTATTGGCACATCGGCGCCACCATGATGCGGTTGGGAAGCGCGAGGTCGCGCAAGCGAATCGGAGAAAACAAAGCGCTCATGGGGATGTCCTGACAAGGGGAAGGGATCGGCTAAGAGTTCTATATCATGACGACGAAGCTAGTTTCGGGCGTCAGAAAAAGAAGCTTGCAGGGGTTCACTATGGCTTGATCCCTGCGGTCATGATCACTTCGAGATTGTCAGCCGTTTCCCGCGCCACGAACGCGTCCATCTCGGCGGGGCTCATCGGCATGGCTTCGACGCCGAGCGTCTTGAGGCTCGCCTGCATCGCGGGCTCAGCCAAAAGTTTTGCGCCCGCGGCATGAAATTTCTCGACGATGTCGCGCGGCGTCTTCACAGGCATGAACACGCCGAGCCAGAACACGCTTTCGGCATTCTTCAAGCCGGCCTCGCGAGGCGTCGGTACATCCGGCAAATCGGCGGCGCGCCTGGGCGTCGAGACCAGCAGCGCCCGCACCCGGTCTTCCCTGATCAAAGGAAGTGCGGTGGCGAGCGGGCAGAAATAGAAATCGATCCGGCCGCCGAGAATGTCGGCGATCACTTCGGCGCCGCCGCGGTAGGGCACATGGGTGGTTTCGATCCCGGCGGCAAGGCGGAATTTCTCGGCGCTGATATGCACGGCGCTGCCGACGCCGACCGAGCCGAACGAAATCGACCCAGGTTTGGCTTTCGCGTCAGCGATGAAATCCTGCACGGTTTTCCAGCGCCGCGTGACCGGCACGATCATCACATTGGCGCTGGAGCCGATCATCAGCGCCGAGGCGAGATCTTTGGTGGGATCGAACGTGAGTTTTGGATAGATCGCCGGCGAGATCGCCAGCGCCGAAGATTGAGCGAGAATGCTATAGCCGTCCGCTTCCGCCTTCACCACCATGGCGGTGCCGAGCGTGCCGCCGGCGCCGGGGCGATTTTCGACCACGATGGATTGGCCGAGTTCCGCCGAAAGCCGGTCGAACACCACGCGCGGCACCACATCGGCCGCACTGCCGGCACCGAACGGGATCGTCGCCTTGATCAGCCGCGACGGGTAATTTTCAGCCTGCGCCACCGCGGCGGCAAAGACACACCCCAACACAATCGCCCATTGCATCGACTTACGCATCAACTACTCCGGTCTCATTTTCAGATCACTGACAAAAGGGCTGCAAGAACCATTCCGCCTGCCGTCGTCCCCGCGAAAGCGGGGCGACAAGAAGGATTTCATTCCACCAGCGCAAATTGCAGCAGCAAGGTGCGCTGGATCATCGAGAAATTGTCGTCCGAGACCATGGTCAGCACGGTGTCGCCCTCCGGCGTGACATGGGCGTCGATGCCTTCCATGTTGTCGACCTCGTTACCGAGATTGGCCTCGAAGATCGAGAGGCCATCGACCACCGCGCCCGGCGCCACCGATTGGAGCGCGATGCGGCGGATGCGGATGCCGATCCCGGAAAGCCACGAAAACTTCCGCTCCAGGATCAGCAAGTCGCCGGTGGCCAGCAACACCGCGTCGCTGACATCGAAATTTTCGGTGCGACGGACGCTGAACTGCCCTGGCGTCGGCCCGCCGACCAGAAAGGCGATAAGATTGCCCTTGGCGTCGAGGCCGCGCTCGGAGATCGCGATCAGCGTTCCCGCCAGCGGCATACCCTTGGGCACGAACACCAGCGCTTCCAGTCCCTTGTTGAACGGCAACTTGCTTGCCGCCGGCGGCAGCGGCACCACCTCGCCGCGCGAGCGCGTGAAGCCTTTGCTGAAATCGAAGCGCAGCACCTTGTTGACGCGCTCGAGGCCGATGTAGACGAAAGAGCCATCGAGCGCGATCGATTCCGAATCGAACCAGCCGCGCGCGAGGATCGGCTTTCCGTCGGGCCCGAGCATCGGCGCCGCCTCGACGTCGGCAAGCCCGGTCATCTCGCGGCCGGAATAGACGATGCGGCCGGTGAACCAGTTTCCCTTGTCGCTGAACGAAATGAAGCGTTCGCCTTTTTGATCCAGCCGTATTCCCGACAGCCCGCCAAAGCCCGGGAAGCGCGAGGTCAGCACCAGCCCGCTGCGATATTGCAGCGCGCCGAACCGAACGCGCGAACGGTCGCTGCGATCGAATGAAGGGATCGGCCGGGCGTTGACCTCGATCGAGGTGGGAGCGGCCGCCGAGAATTGCTCCGGCGGGATCGGCTTTGCCGGCGGCTGCGTCGCAAGCTGCGCCCGCGCGGTGTCGGACATCGCGATGGTCGAAAGCCCCGCCGCCGTCGATGTGAGGAAGCGGCGGCGGGAGAGGTGCAGTGGATTATTCCTTATGGTGAGGCTATCAGCGGCGCGATCAGTCGATCGCATTGCGTTACGAAGGTACGCTACGAATGCAATCGGCGCCGGGTGCCCGTCCTGGCGGGCGCGACCCCATGGGTCTCGCTGAATAGCTCTGCGAGCTTTTCGGTGATGGCGCCGCCGAGTTCTTCGGCGTCCACGATGGTGACGGCGCGGCGATAGTAACGCGTAACGTCGTGACCGATGCCGATCGCGATCAGTTCGACCGGCGAGCGGGTCTCGATCTCCTCGATGATATGGCGCAGATGCCGCTCGAGGTAATTGCCGGGATTGACCGACAGCGTCGAATCGTCGACCGGCGCGCCGTCGGAAATCATCATCAGGATCTTGCGCTGCTCCTGGCGGCCGAGCAGGCGCTTGTGAGCCCAATCCAGCGCCTCGCCGTCGATATTTTCCTTGAGCAGGCCTTCGCGCATCATCAGGCCCAAATTCTTGCGCGACCGCCGCCACGGCGCGTCGGCGGATTTGTAGATGATGTGCCTGAGATCGTTGAGCCGGCCGGGATTGGGCGGCTTGCCGGCGGCAAGCCACGCCTCGCGCGACTGCCCACCCTTCCAGGCGCGGGTGGTGAAGCCGAGAATCTCCACTTTGACGCCACAACGCTCCAGCGTGCGCGCCAGGATATCCGCGCAGGTCGCGGCCACCGTAATCGGGCGCCCGCGCATCGAGCCGGAATTGTCCAACAGCAACGTCACCACGGTGTCGCGGAAGGTCGCTTCCTTCTCGTGCATGAACGACAGCGGGTGATAGGGATCGGTCACCACCCGCGATAGGCGCGCGGGATCGAGAATGCCTTCCTCGAGATCGAACTCCCAGGCGCGGTTCTGCTGCGCCATCAATCGGCGTTGCAGGCGGTTGGCGAGTCGCGCCACGATGCCTTGCAGATGCGCGAGTTGCTTGTCGAGATAGCTGCGCAGACGCTCCAGCTCGTCATGGTCGCAAAGGTCTTCGGCCACGACCACCTCGTCGAATTTCGGCGCAAAGGCATGATATTCCGGACCGCGCGGCTCGTTGGTCCCGCGCGCGTTCGGCCGCGTCGCTTCGCCCGGCGTCTCGTCGTCGCCGAGTTCGCCGTCGTCGAACGTGTCCGATGTGGAAGCCTGCGCGCTTTCCATCGCGCTCTCCGACATCTCGTCGGTCGTGGCTTGGGCCTGATCGGCGCTCATTTCCTGCGCCGTATCTGAGTCGGGCGAACCCTCCGCGCCGGACTGGTCGTTCTCGCCGTCGCGGTTGTCGTCCTGGTTTTCGTCGTCGTCGGCCTCGGCGTTGCGGTCGTCGCCGAGTTCGAGCGCGCTCAACAGATCATGCACCGCGTCGCCAAATCTCGCCTGATCTTCGGCAAGCCGGTCGAGCCGGTCGAGCCGCGTGCCGATTTTGTCTTCCAGAACCGGCCGCCACAGGTCGACCATCTTGCGGGCAGCCGCGGGTGGAGCGAGCCCGGTCAACCGCTCGCGGACCAGCATGGCGAGTGCGTCCGACAAGGGCGCATCGGCGCGGTCGGTGATCTCGTCGAATTTTCCGCGATGGAAATGATCGTCGAGCATCGCGGTGAGGTTTTTGGCAACGCCTGCCATCCGCCGCGAGCCAAGCGCCTCCACGCGGGCCTGCTCGACGGCCTCGAATACGCCGCGCGCCTGCGGATTTCCCGGCATCAGCTTGCGGTGCACTTTCGGATCGTGGCAGGCCAGTTTCAGCGCGATCGAATCGGCGTGGCCGCGCACGATCGCAGCGTCGCGCCGGGTCATCTTGCGCGCAGGCTCCGGCAATCGCGCCTTGCCCGGCGAAAGGCCCGGCCGCTCGGCGGCAAACGTCACTTCAAGCTCCGGCTTCTTCGCTATCGCGCGCAGGCAAGACGTCACCGCGCGCTTGAACGGCTCGGTCGGCGCCTCCTTCGGTCCGGTACGAAATTTGGAATTCGTGGTCATAGCGTCCCTTACAGCGCCTTGGTAAACCAGTGACGGGTCACGCCGCCGGGATAGCCGTCGATGGTACCGAACGCTTCATAACCACACGCGCGGTAGAAGTCAGGCGCCTGCACGCTCATGGTGTCGAGATAGGATCGCACCGCGCCGAACCGCCGGGCCTCATCCTCGATCTTTTTGATCAATGCCGTCCCGTGACCCTTGCCGCGAAACCGCTCCTCGATCCAGAAGAACTGGATGAAGAGCACGGTCATCCAGACTTCACCGACAATTCCGCCGACTATCGCACCCTTGTCCCGCAGCGAGAGGGCGAAGCGGCGATATTTCGGCTTCCCCATCTTCTGCTCGTTATAGCGAATGAGCCCGCCAAGGACCGCGCGTTTGGTCTCTCCAATCGTGCGCTCGACGGAAATCGCCGGCATGGCATCAGCTCAGCGCCACGTTCACCGCAGACTCCGCGAGTTCCGCGTTGAAGCAGCGCTGATAGAATTCGGCCACCAGCGGCCGTTCCAGTTCGTCGCACTTGTTGAGGAAGGTGACGCGGAACGCAAAGCCGATATCGCCGAA
>DASQOU010000211.1:0-5528 GCA_035644295.1 Bradyrhizobium sp. | reverse complement strand
GATCGGCGGACGCATGAATGTCGCTCAAGGGTTCGTTCGGTCCCTTCGGCGTCCGCACCTCGCAATTATGCACGCCGGCGCGCGACAGCCGCTCGTAGATCGGCGCGAGCTGCCGCTTGTCGTGGTCGGTTGCGATCAGCCGGCCCTTGCCCTGCATCATCGCGGCCAGCGCCAGGGTCTTGCCGCCGGCGCCGGCGCAGAGGTCGATCACCTGCTCGCCGGCTTTTGCCGCCGACAACAAGGCCGCGAGCTGCGAGCCCTCGTCCTGCACCTCGACCAACCCCTTGATGAAATCTTCCTCCGCGTGAATGCCGGGATTGCGGGCATCGGCGGAAAGCTCGATGCGCAAGCCGATCGGCGACCATGGCGTCGGCATTGTTCGCAGATGTGCGGACGATGCCAGCACCTTCTCACGCTTGGCCTTCAGGGTGTTGACGCGCAGGTCGAGCGGCGCCCGGCTCGCCATCGCGGTGGCCTCGGCCACGCGGGTCTCGCCAAACACTTGCGTGAGATATCCGTCGAGCCATTCCGGATAATCGCCGGCGATCGGCGCTGGCGCAGCGTCGAGTGAGCGCGATGTCAGCGCGGCGCGCTCGGCCTCGCTCAACGGCGCCGGCGCGAAACGGCCGCCGTCGCAGAGCGCCGCGATGGCATCGGCATCAAAGCCCCGCTCGAGTTTCAGCATGCCCAAGACGCGGGCGCGCGGGGTATCCTCGTCCATGATCCAGGCGCTGGAGGCGCGCCGGCGCAGCACGTCCCAGATCAGGCCGGAGATCGCGGCGCGGTCGCCCGAGCCGGCAAAACGATGCGCGGTGCCCCACTCCTTCAGCGCCTTCGCCGCCGGAATCCTTTGGACGTCGATGGTCTCGATAAGCTCGATGGCGGCGGAGAGCCGCGCGGCGGGGGTCATTCAAAACTTTCGGTTCGAGAAAGCGCGCGCTCAGATCAGAAGAAGAATCCGCAGCGCGAAATAGATCCACATGACAAACAGCACCAACACGCCGGCAAACCACGCCAGCGAACGGCGGTTCAGGTCGTTGGAGGTCACAAATATCCCGGCATGCACCAGGCGCGTCACCACGAACACCCATGACAGCAACACGATCAAATAGTCGGCATGGCGCAGCGGCATGGCGATCGCGATCAGGATGTAGAACAGGATCGGCAGCTCGAACTGGTTCTTGAAGCAGTTGCCGATCTGGGTGGCGCGGACGGGCCAGTTTTGTTGTCCGAGCACGATATCCTTGACCCTGGTCTCTCGGCTGACCAGTGCGTTTCGGCGGGCTCCGGCCATCCAGAGCAAGAGCCCGAAAGTGAGCCCGACCAGGACGAAGACCGGTAACAGAACCGTTTGAGCCGACATGATGAAACCCTCCCCATTTCGCGCCCCCCGCTATAGCGGTGGAGCGCTTGCATGACAATAAAACTGCGATCGCTGCGTGAACCACAATCGGGATGCCGTGACCAAATATTGATAGGTCCAGTGATTTTGTTCCCGCGCGCCCGAGATAACGCGATGAATATCACAGCGCCGATCCTGAAAGGAGTGACCCATTTGGCCGCGCTGCCGGGCGATTCCGTCAGCTCGTTTTTGAAGATGATCGGCGAGGCTACCGGCCTGTTTGACGACAGCCCCGACAGCGGGCTTGGCCTGGTGATGTCGGGGCTATCGGGCATTGCTGCGGCACTTGCGGTCGCCATCGTCCTGACCGTCTATTTCCGCAGCGGATACCGGACGGTGCGTGACGTCGTGAAGCACGGCGTCGCGACACTCGCGGTGCTGGCGCTGGTGGCGTTCGTCGCCTACGACATGCGGCAAGCGGCGCTCGCCTATCTTGGCATCAATCCGTCGAAGCCGGCGGTCGAATTCGAAATCCGCCTCCCGAAAACGGCGTTATTGGCGATATCCGATACCCAGGTTGAATTACGCACCGACCGCAATCAGAAGCTCGCACAAGTGTCTGACACGGTCGATTCAAGCGATGGCCGCAGCGTGCTCCGGGGTTCGGTGACGCTGGATTACCGCACCACCGACCGTGTCGTGGTGCTGAGCCTGCCGGGCCAGGCGCAATGCGAGTTCAAGCTGCGGCTCGCGGCCAATCCCAGCCGCTCCGACCAGTTCGGGCCGTGGCACCTCGTCGATCGCATCGCTTCCCCTACGACCGGGGAGGTTTCGGACACCGCCTTGCATGACGCTTTTGCGATCCGCTATCGGGTTCTGTAGCCGAACAATCGGCCGTCATACCCCACCACCGGGTCCCGCCTTCGGCGAGCCCGATGACAGGCTCATGCGGGGTATCCAGTACGCCGCAGCCTCTCGATTCACAACTCCTGCTCTGGAATACTGGATCATCCGCTTTCGCGGATGATGACGACCGTAGCGGTCTAGAGGTCGTCATCTTTCCTGCTTCCAACAAATATATGATCGGGCCGGAAGGAATATGTGCGGGCGCCGGGCCAGGTCGACATCGGCCTGGACTCGCTGATCGGAACGGCAAACAAAGAGGTACTCAAATAGTACCCAACTTGCGGGAGTGAAGTGACATGCGCCTGAAGGATCGTATCGCTATCGTGGTCGGGGCCGGCCAGAGTCCCGGCGAAGGCATCGGCAACGGCCGCGCCACGGCGCTTACCTTCGCGCGCGTGCTGTGTGTGGATCGCAACGTCAAATCCGCGCAAGAAACGGTCGACATGATCGCCGCCAAGGGCGGCACGGCGATAGCCTTCGAGGCCGACGTCACCAAGGAGGCCGAGATCAAGGCCATGGTCGCCGACGCGCACGGCCGCTGGGGCCGCATCGACATCCTGCACAACAATGTCGGCGTCAGCCTCGCCGGCGGCGACGCCGAGCTTTCCGACATTACCGAGGAGGCGATCGATCGCTGCGTCGCGATCAATCTCAAGAGCTGCATCTTTGCCGCGAAATACGCGATCCCGATCATGCGCCACCAAATGAGCGGCGCCATCATCAACATCTCCTCGATGGCGGCGATCACCACCTATCCCTACGTCGCCTATAAGGCCACGAAATCGGCGATGATCGCCTTCACCGAGCAGCTCGCCTACCAGAACGCCCAATACGGCATTCGCGCCAACGTCATCCTGCCCGGGCTGATGAATACGCCGATGGCGGTCGACACCCGCGCCCATGCCTTCAAGAAGAGCCGCGCCGAAGTCGCGGCCGAGCGCGACGCCAAGGTGCCGCTGCGCCACAAGATGGGCACCGGCTGGGACGTCGCGAACGCCGCCCTCTTCCTGGCGTCGGACGAAGCAAGTTTTGTTACGGGCGTGACGCTGCCGGTCGACGGCGGCGCCAGCGTGCGGCGGGGCTGAAATCTTCTGCATCTTGCTTCACCTCTCCCGCTTGCGGGCCCGCAAGCGGGAGAGGGAGAAAGCTACACGCCGCGCTTTGGGGCCACCGCCAGGCGTAAAAAGCTCATCACGCTGCCGACTGCTGCAAATCCGGCGCCGAGCGCGAGCGCCAGCGTCGCTCCATCGCGGCCGGCGAGTCCGAAGCACAATGCCGCCAGCGCCGCGCCGATGGTTTGGCCGGTCAGGCGTGCGGTGGCCACGATGCCGCTCGCGCCGCCACTGCGATCCGGCGGGGCACTCGACATCAGTGCCCTGAGGTTGGGCGTCTGAAAGAAGCCAAATCCGAATCCGCAGATCACCATGCGCCACACGATGTTGGCGACGCTCGGCGACGCGGGCAGCGTCGCCAGCAACACCATTCCAAGGCTCAGCAATACCAATCCGAGACCACCGAGCACGCCGGCAGAATGGCGGTCGCTCAGCCGGCCGCCGATCGGCGCCATGATCGCCACCACAAGCGGCCACGGTGTCATGAACAGGCCGGTCTCGGCCTGGGTTCGCTGCAGGATGTCCTCGAAGTAGAACGGCAGCGAAACGAACGCGAGCCCTTGGACCGCAAACGAACAGACGGAGGTGGCCGCCGACAGCGCGAACACCGGCCGGCGGAACAGATCGATCGGCAGCATCGGCGCGGGATGATCCGCCTGCCGGCGCATCAAAAGCCCGCCCAGCAGGATCGCCACGGCAAGCTCGATCGCGACCAGAACGGGCGAGGCCTTGTGCGCAGCGCTTCCGATTCCGAGAATAAAGAGACAGAGGCAGCTCGCCGCCAGCAGCGCGCCGGGAAAATCGAACGCGTGACCGGCGCGGGGCGTGTGCGGCAACGTCTTCAGGCCGATGCCGATGGCAACGAGGCCGAAAGGAATGTTGATCGCGAACAACCACGGCCAGGGCCCAAGCGCCAGAATGCCGGAGGCAATCGTTGGCCCCAGCGTGAAGGCGGTCGCGACCACCAGCGCGTTATGGCCAAATCCGCGGCCGAGAAGCCTGCTCGGATAGACAAAGCGGATCAGCGCCGAGTTCACGCTCATGATGCCGCTGGCGCCCAGCCCCTGCAGCGCCCGCGCGATCAGCAGGCTCGGTAATGACCACGCCAAGGCACATCCGAGCGATGCCAATGTGAACAGCAACAGGCCGCCAAGATAGATTCGCTGGTGGCCGACGATCTCGCCGAGCGCGCCCAGCGGCAACAGCGTCGCGACCAGCGCGATCTGGTAGACATTGACCACCCAGACCACATCCGCCGGGCTGACCCCGAGATCGGCGGCAATCGCAGGAAGAGCGATATTGGCGATCGCGGTGTCGAGCGAAGCCATCGCGAGCACGGTAAAGATCGCCGCCACCGCCCACCGCCTGCGTTCCGCCGGCAAGCCGTCGATCGCGGCCGAACAGGTTTTCTTCGCCGCAGTTGCATCCGTTAACATCCGGCAGTGTTCTCCAGGCAGCTGACCAGGCGTTACGCCACCCTGCGGGATGTACTATGGATATGGCGTCGCCCACATACGCCATGTTGCATGATGCGTATGCGCGTCTTGAGGCGAGGTCCGTCCTCTCAGGCAGTGACCTTCGCCAGCGCCGCGTCGAACGCCGCAGCCGCGCTCGGTAGATCCTTGAACGATCGCCCGCCATCGGCCGACTGTTTCTGCGCCTCGGTCGCCGTGGGGCGAATCTCGGCGACGGGCTTGCCGCCATCCAGCAGGGCCAGCGGCGCGATCACATGAAATTCGTGGAACTCGATCGGCTGGTCCTTCAACAGGAAAACGCTGAGCGAGACGATATCCTTGCCACGCCGATAGGAAATATAGCGGTCGATCGCGACCGAACCATCGCGCTGCATGCCGCCGAGTTTTGCGTAACCCTTGGCATCGAGCAGCCGGTGCGCCTTGAAACCCTTCACGCCGGCCGATCTTGCTTTCGCGGTTTCCTCGGACAGATCGTATTTCTCGGCCATCGCCTTGCCCACCGAGGCAAGCTGTCCCGACATCTCGTGTTCGAATTCCTTCAGCTCGGTGCGAGGCTTTGCCGCCTTGCGGGGCCGCAAAGCCTCGCGCCTTTCGAGCTCGGCCTTGCATTGCGCGATCACCGCGGTGGCGGATTTCCGCTCGGCATTGACGAGCAGGTTCTTCAGATCCTGATCTGAAAGCGCCGATATCCTG
>DASQOU010000210.1:0-13605 GCA_035644295.1 Bradyrhizobium sp. | reverse complement strand
GCGCGCCAGCGCCTTTTTCAGGTTGCGGGCTTCACCTGCAAAAACCAGCGGCGGAAACGTCGCAAGCTGCGCCTCGACATCCGCCAATGCCTTCGCATCGGGATAATCGGGCACTTGCTTGACCGGCTTGGCGCGCCAGCTGTCGGGTGTCCACCGCTCGGACATGACGTCAACTCCTGAGCAAAAACCGCTACTTACCAAAGGGTAGCGAAGGGCCGGGTTATACACAGGCTGATGCCAGACCGCCAGTGCCGCCGATCGCAAGCCCGTTCAAAGCTCTCGCACAGTTTGTTTGACAAACCCTTGCCACAAAAGCTGAATTCGTCGTTGCGGGGAGGCCGCGAGACAACCGGGAAATCGCGGTGACTGAGACGGCGTGGAAGGCGTCTTCATCGACGCCATCACCTTTCCGGCCACCGATGGCTACGTGCTGGCGCCCGTCGTTTTTTGAGCGTCCGCGCACGAGATGGCGGACAGTAGCTGGTACCGGCGGTCGCGCATCCGAGCCAGACATTCGCAACGGAAGGTTGAAGTGCCGCAAGGAGTGACCTAGCATCAGAACCAAACAACGGGGGTTGGGGAAAATGCTTGAGATCGATAGGGCTTACGTTGCCATTGCTCTGCTATGGGCTGTCGTCGGGATGCTGCTCGGGCTCTACATGGGCATTGCAGAGGACCAAAAGCTGCTCACGGTACATGTTGCGATGATGCTGTCGGGCTTCGTGACGCTCGCGCTCTACGGCATGCTGTACCGGCTATGGCCGGCGATGAAGAAGGCGCCCCTGGCTCTTGCCCAGTTCTGGATCTCGGCGCTCGGCACCGCCGGTCTGATTGTCGGCAGTTATTCCTGGTGACGAGAGGTAGCGTCCCGCTCGCCGCCATCGGCTCAGTCGCCATGATCATCGGCGCTGCTCTGATCAGCTGGATGTTCATCGCGCAGGGCCGCGAAGCGATGTGATGTGTCGGCTCGTCTGCGTAGGCGCCGGCCGAGTCTGACGAGGTGGTCGACCAAGCGCGTAAGGCAACTTGGCCCCAACGGGTTGGCTGAGCCGCCATCAAGGCCCAGGCGATGTTTGCCGGAGCACGGCATTCAACGCGGCGCGAAGATTGGCTAACGAGAAGGGAGCGAAGCGAAAGCTGACCCGATGCGTTCCAGGCGGTATCTCCACCGCACGGAACAAGATGTCGGCGCGCAGGATCGGCGTTGGCTTGCCGTCGAGGTCCGCAAACCAACCGGGATAGTCGATGTCGTGCAGCACCAAGAGGCCGCCTTCAGCCGATGTAGCGACGACCTCAACGCGACCAGGTGCGGACGCCGCGATCTTTGCCACGCCGCGATATTCTGTCGAAGACAACGCGGTCGAATCGCGCGACGCATCGGCCGCGGCATCGGACTTCCCGAAAACGCACGCGCGTGACATGGCGCCTGATAGCCGATAAATCCAAACCGGCGGGCCCGGCAGCAAAAGGTCCGCTGCCGGAGGTGCCGTCAAAGCCGGCAATCGATCAAGGGGCTGGCCGAGGACGAGATAGGTCAGGCCGAGGGCTTGCGCGAGCGGGCTGTTGTAATTCGGAAATGACGGCGGAAATTGCCGGTGCCTGACATCCCAGTTTTCCTCGCCGGGCGAGACGAGACTATCGTAGATGCCGATGCGCAGTGGATTATAGCCGTTGGTGGCTTCCCACCCGCGCACCATCGCGAGATTCTGCCAGGGTCCACCGAGTCCGAGGACTTCGACGCGCGGATAGTCGCCCCTCCGATGATCCTCC
Source organism: Bradyrhizobium sp. (assembly GCA_035644295.1). Taxonomy (GTDB): domain Bacteria; phylum Pseudomonadota; class Alphaproteobacteria; order Rhizobiales; family Xanthobacteraceae; genus Bradyrhizobium. The sequence continues at coordinate 11,835 of DASQOU010000210.1, read as the reverse complement.
TCGATGAGGGAGTCGAGCCGCGTGATCGCGGCGGGTTCGGCACCCGCGGGTGTCTCGAGTACGGCATAAAGGCTTCGGCTTTCGGCGTTAAGCCGCGAGGCGGCGTTCCACCAAAGCAATTCCGCAACCGCAATACAGGTGACGAGTCCCGCCGCCGCGACGCGGGCGGCGGGCCGGCGCGCGCCATGCAGTATCAAAGCAGCGACGGGCATGATGGCCCCCGCAAGAGCCGCCTCGCGGGCGGCATCCAAAGCGTGTCCGGTTCTGGTCGAGAACAAAACCGCTGATCCAACGAGCGCAAGCAACATCGAGGCGACAGCGAAAGTGGGCAGCAGCCTTGTCCGCGGCAGGCCATCGCGAACATAGTCGGCAAGCAGATGCCCGCTGAGGATCGCAAGCGCAATGCCGAACACGAAACTGGCGTCGGTCGGACGCCGGAACAGATCGATGCCGGGCACGAACCTGAAGGCCAGGTCATAGAACGGCGTGTAGCGACCCAGCATGAACAGGCACGCGATCGCGAGCGTGCCTGTCATCAGGTGGCGGCCGGGCCGCCAAGCGTTGCCTCCACTCACGCCGAACCATAGTAGCAGCAGGATCGGCACGGTGCCGACGAACAGGTAGTTTTCGCCGTCATCGGTGAGGGCGACATCCGCCAGGGTCGAGGCACCCGGCCCCCAATAGCTTGCGTGGGTGCCGAAGATATTTGGCACCACGAGGGTCGCCAAATTGGCCGGATACAGCGAGCCCCTTAGCGCATCGTTCAGCACTTCGGCGGGCCGGTTCGAAAGATCGGCAAATTGCAGCGTCAGTAACATCGGCACGACCAGAAGCGCACCGCAGACGACCGCCATCGTCGTCAGTATTCCCAAACGGTCGCGCAGATGGCCGGCCGGCTGTGGCGCGCGCCATAGTTCGGCCATGCCGGCAGCCAGCAGCAGCATACAAAGCAGGAGAGCCACCTGATTGCGGCCCAGCGCCACGCCCGCCGCCGAAATCGCAAAGCCAACGGCCACCCAATGAAGGCGCCGTTGCAGCGCGACTTGCAGCATCACGAGCGCCACCGGAAATAGAGAATAGCTGAGAATGATACCGGTATGTTGGAGACGGCCAGACGCGGCGCCCCCGAACATGAACAACGACGCCGCCAGCACACAACCAGCGACCGGCCATCGTGCTCGCCAGCCGATGATGGCGATGGCGATGCCGCCAGCCAACAGGTGGGCAAAGACAACGAGGTCGAATGCCTGCATCGTCGGGGCTGCATCGAGCACGCCCCAGACAACGAAGGTCGGTGAGAAGATCAGCGATTGCGGGTCGGCCACGCTCGGGTGCCCGCCATAATGGTAGGGATTCCAGAACGGCCACTCCCCGGCGCGCAACGTCGCCGAAAAGAAGCGAAAGAAGGCGTAGAACTGGTTTTTGGAATCCCAGGGAATAACACTGTCTTTGACGATCCAGCGGCTGACGGCGAGAAGCCACACGACCGCTACAAGACTGATCGAAGCGGTCAATCGGGCGCCTCGTCCTTTGGTATCTTGCGATTGGATCACGATCCGAACCTTGCTTGCGTCGACCTGCGAAGTGACGGGATAGCGATGCTATTTGCCGCAGGGCTTCTTCGCCGCAGCTTCGAAAGTAAAATGCGAGCGCTGCAAGCGCCTGATGAGAGTAAAGCCGCGCTCCTCACGTCGTTAAATCCACTTGACCCCAACCGTACATAAGTACCGTGATCCCGGAGGGCTTTGGCGTCCAGTTCCTGCAAGGGAACCTGCCGACTTGGTGAGAGTTTGTAACGGTCACTCTCGCGCATTCTGGAGGCTCCTTGAACCGTCGCCGATTCTTGCAGGCCACTGCATCGCTGTCCCTGGTGAAATCGAGTTACGGCGGCTTCATTTCACCCGCGAGAGCGGATTCCGTGCCGTTTGACCGGTCGATCGTTCGGCAGATGGCGCGCGATGCCGCCAGCAAACCGTACAAGGCGCCCGACACAAAATTGCCCGATCAGTTCAAGAACCTCGATTACGATCACTACCGGCAGATCCGCTTCCTGCCCGAACATGCGCTTTGGCGCGGCGAAAAATTGCCGTTCGAGGTGCAGTTCTTCCACCGCGGATTTTTCTATACACCCCGGGTTGACATCTACGAAGTCAACAACGGGCAGGCGACAAAAATTGCCTACCGGCGCGACGATTTTTCTTTCGGCAGCAATGCATTGCCCGACGCTCAGACCGATCTTGGCTTCGCTGGGTTTCGGCTTCACGCTCCGATCAACCGGCGCGATTACTACGACGAAGTATGCGTCTTTCTTGGCGCAAGCTATTTTCGCGCGGTGGCAAAGGGAGAAATTTACGGCCTGTCCGCCAGGGGACTCGCGATCAACACCGGCGACGCAAAAGGGGAAGAATTCCCCTTGTTCAGGGCATTCTGGATCGAAAAGCCGACATCGAATGCCAACTCGATTGTGGTGCACGCCCTGCTCGACAGTGAGAGCACGACGGCGGCCTATCGCTTCACGATTCGGCCCGGCGACACCACCGTGTTCGACGTGGAAATGGCGATCTATCCGCGCGTCGATCTGGAGCATGCCGGGCTCGCTCCAATGACGAGCATGTTCTTCTTCGGACCGAACGACCGGCGCATCGTCGACGATTTCCGCCCCGCGGTGCACGATTCCGACGGGCTGGCGATCTTCAATGGCCGAGGCGAAGAGTTGTGGCGTCCACTGGCCAATCCCAAGGATTTGCAGATCAGCACCTTTTCCGATCTCAATCCGCGTGGGTATGGCTTGATGCAGCGGCAAAAGAATTTTTTCGCCTATCAAGATCTCGAATCCAGCTTTGAAAAACGACCGAGCCTGTGGGCAGAGCCAATCGGGGACTGGGGCGAGGGTTCGGTTCAGCTTATCGAGATTCCGACCCAGGAAGAAATCCACGACAACATCGCCGGCTTCTGGCGGCCAAAAAACCCGCTGCCGGCCAAAGGTGAGCATACCTACACCTATCGCCTGCATTGGGGTCCGGATACGCCAAAGGTCTCGGCGCTGGCCCGGTTTGTGCGAACTGGCGTCGGTGCCAAGGGCGAGGACACCAAAATAGTCGTCCTCGACTTGATCGGCGACAGGCTCAAATCGATCGATCCCAACAGCGTACGGGGCAACGTCGCCGCGGAAAAAGCCGAGGTAAAAAATATCGTCACCCAGCCCAATCCCGCCATCGGCGGCTGGCGGCTGAGCTTCGAACTTTCCGTCAAGGAAAAGGCGCCGGTCGAGCTTCGCGCATCCCTCATGCAGGGCAATGATGTGATATCGGAGGTGTGGGTCTATCGATGGACTCCCTGACGCAAAACGCCCAGTTTGAATTGTCTCAGGGTGGCAGCCCGCCGGAGCAATTCCTCCCGCCGGAATCGCCGCTGCCGATGCCCGAGCAGCAATTGCGCGCCGTTCATCGAGGCAACATCGAAGCCAACGCCGCCAACATGCCGGTGGCGTTTCGGCGTGCTTTCATCTTCGCGGGCACCGCGGCCATGACGGTTGCCGGCTGCTACGAGATGTATGAAGTGCTTAGCGTCGGCGGCGTAACGGCCCTGGAATGGATGGTGCTGGTTCTTTTCGTGCTGCTATTCGCATGGATCGCCTTCTCGTTCATGTCCTCGCTGGCCGGGTTCTTCATATTGCTGTTCCGGCGAAAAGACCCGCTCGGGATCGATCCCGAAGCACCGCTTCCTTCGCTCTCCAGCAAGAATGCGATGCTGTTACCGACCTACAATGAGGATCCCAACCGGATCACGGCTCGCCTCCGGGCGATGCACGAGTCGGTCGAGGAGTCCGGCCAGGGCGCGAAATTCGACTGGTTCGTGTTAAGCGACAGCACGAACCCGGCGGTCTGGATCGCGGAAGAAAAATGTTTCCTCAGGTTCCGCCGCGAACTCGGCGCGAGCAACATCTACTATCGTCACCGGCTGGAAAACACGGCGCGCAAATCCGGCAATATCCAGGACTGGATCAAGCGCTTCGGAGCGGCCTACGATCATATGATCATCCTGGATGCGGACAGCCTGATGACCGGCGATACCATCCTGCGGCTTGTTTCGGCGATGGAGACGCATGGCGGCGTCGCGCTCATCCAAACCCTGCCGATTGTCGTCAATGCAAGAACCCTGTTCGCGCGATTGCAGCAATTTTCAGGAAGGCTATACGGTCCACTGATCGCGGCCGGCATCGCGTGGTGGCACGGCACGGAAGGAAACTATTGGGGACACAATGCGATCATTCGCGTGCGCGCTTTCGCGCAAGCCGCAGGCCTGCCTGACCTGAAGGGCCGCAAGCCGTTCGGCGGACATATTCTGAGCCACGATTTCGTGGAAGCGGCGCTGATGCGGCGGGGCGGTTGGGCCATTCGGATGACCGCAACATTGGGTGGCAGCTTCGAGGAATGTCCACCGTCGATGTTGGATTACGCAGCGCGCGACCGCCGCTGGTGCCAGGGCAACCTTCAACATCTGGCGGTGCTGCCCTCGCGAGGGCTGCATTGGGTTTCGCGGCTCCACTTGATGACGGGGATCGGATCATATCTCACCGCGCCGCTGTGGTTTCTTTTTCTGGTGCTCGGAATCCTGATTTCGTTGCAGGCGCAATTTGTCCGTCCGGAATATTTTCCGAAGGGATTTTCGCTGTTTCCGAAATGGCCTGCCCAAGACCCGATTCTCGCAGCCTGGGTCTTTCTCGGAACGATGGGATTGCTGATCGTGCCGAAATTTCTTGCCTGGATCTTGCTCGCGACCCAGCGCCAGAATCGGCAGCAGTTCGGTGGATGGTTTCGGACGCTTGCGGGTCTCGTGATCGAGACCTTTTTGTCCGGCCTGATCGCGCCCGTCATGATGATCTTTCAATCTACTGCGGTCGGAGAGATTCTGCTCGGACACGACGCAGGCTGGCAGGTTCAACGCCGTGACGACGGTGCGATACCTCGCCGGGAACTGATCCGCAAATATGCCTTGCCGACCTCCATCGGTCTCGCGATGGCCCTGAGCGCCTACGTGGTTTCGCTACCGCTATTGCTCTGGATGGCGCCCGTCATTCTCGGTCTTTGGCTTAGCATTCCGATCGCAATGGTATGCTCACGGGTTTTCGGCTCGAATTCGGGATTGTTCCGTACTCCCGAACAAACCGAACCGCCGAGGCTACTGGTTCGCGCCAATGAACTCGCAAGCGCCCCGCATGAACATGCGGCTCCCCCGCTCGTCGAACTGCGAAACGACAGGCAATTCCTGGAGAACCATCTCGCCAATCTGCCCGATGACAAGCGCCGCGTCCGCGGCCAGATCGATCCGCATTTGGCGATTGCACGCGCAAAAATTGAAGAAGCGGAGACCTTTGACGAGGTGCTGGGCTATTTGAAAGCGCGCGAGGCATACGCGGTCCTTCACTCGCCAACGCTGCTGCGAGCCGTTTGCTCAATGCCAAGCCATACATCCTGATCGAAAACGCGCCATTCGGCGGTCGAGTCGCCGAGGATGTCGCAGCCGCCATCGCGATCAAATGTGACGCTGAAGGCTCAATTTGCTTTGGCATACAGCCGCGCGATGTAGCCGGTCCGATCCAGCTCATCGACAAATGAGGCGTCGGCAAGGTCCTCAGGCCTGATCGTGCTCGCGGACGGGTACTTCCGTGAGACGATGGCTCTTAATGGCTCGATTTCGGAAACGAAGGTCGGTCGCGGGGTCGACTGAAACAGCGGGGTGTAATAGGCAAGCACCTGCTCCACCGATTTGCGATCGTCGATCTGCAGGTAACGCTGCAACAGAGGGACGACAACATCGGGCTGCGTCTTGAACAGCGCAATGGTATCGACGGACGCCTGGACGAATTGAACGACGAGATCGCGATTGGCCGCAATCAAGCGCCGTGTCGTGACGATGCCGCCGGCGCCGACCGGCAGGCCGGCGATGGCGTTCAAACCGAATTCGTTCTCGCCGAGGAATCGAAGATCGACCGGCAGATAACCGGCGTCGATCTCCCCTGCCCCAAGCGCCTTGTAGATTGCCTGAAACGAGCCGAGGGAAACCACCGTCGCCGGCACGCCCCACTTCTCCAGCAATATCTGAACGGCCCGCCCGAATTGACCCGTGGCATCGACGCCGCCGATGCGCCCATTGGCGAGTTGTTCGGGTTTGGTGATGTCGCGTCTGGCCATCAGGAACGCCGCGTCATGCGGCAGCGTCGGCGCAACGATTAATACCGGATCCTGCCCTTCTGCCACCCCTTCGATGATGGGAAGGTCGCCGGTGTGACAGAATTCCCAATCGCCGCGCACGGTACCGGCGGCGGCGCGCGGGCCGCCGGTTTCAAGCGTGAACGTCACCTCGATCCCATGCCGCTTGAAGATGCCCGCCTCGGTGCCAACCCACGTCACGCTCTGGAAGGCGGCGCGCGTGGGCAATGATGGCGCGGCCTTTGGTGCTCCGCCCGACGGCCAGATGTTGAGACCTAAGGCGGCGCTCGCCGCGATCCCAAAACCTCTCCGTGTCATCGAAGGTCGCATGATTTCCATTCCTGGCCGCCTTGGTGCTCGGCAAGCCTTAGCTCGGGGCGGAATATGAGAGAATTGGAGGTCATCGGCAACAGCCGGCGCGAATTCATCACGCTTATCGACGCGGCGCCGCGGGCGGTCCGGCTCAATCCAATGCGGACACGGCTTCAGTCACCAAAGTGACAAGCGACCTCGCGGTGTAGGGTTTCGGCAGCCAACCGAGCGGGGCAAATGGCTTGGCGCGCTCGCGGGTCTTGGCGTCGTCATGGGCGGTCGCGAAAATACAGCGGATATTGAGTTCATGGAACAGCTGGCCGGCCGCATCGATGCCATCGCGCTCGCCGGCAAGCCGTATATCCATTACTACCAAAGAGGGACGCTCTTCCCTGGCGAGACTGATCGCCTCTTCCGCACTCGCCGCGGTGCCGACGACGTCGAAACCGGCGTCGATCAAGGCGGTCTCTGTTTGCATGGCGATCAGGAAGTCGTCCTCGACGACCAGGATGCGCGTCGGCGCCTGATCGCGATCGATAGCATCGGTGCGTTGGGATTTTGGTCGGGAATCTCTCGGCGTGTCGGAAGGAAGCGGGAAGCGCCCGGCTCGCAGCGGCCCTGCGTGCCGAACCGTCACGAGGTAATTCCCGGCGCAAAGCGAAGCGAAGCGCGCGAAGACGGCACGCGCGTTACCTGGAGCGTTCCGTTGAGCTGACGAGCCAGGCCGAGGACGAGTTGCAAGCCCGAGGAACTTTTCCTGACCGCATCAAGATCGAAGCCATCCCCGTCATCCTCGACATACAATTCGAGCGTGCCATTGGTCTCGGTCAAACCGACGCGGATCGTTTGGTTCGCCGGGTCCTTGATACCGTGTTTCACGGCATTGGTCAGCAGTTCGTTCAATATCAGGGATAGCGGCATCGCGACATCGTTCGACAGCACGCCGCTTGCGCTCTGACAGACGATTTTTACATCCGGCGGCAGCGTCTGCTTGACCGTCTCACAGACGGCATGGAGGAATTCGCTGGCCGCAAAACGGCTCGCATCCATCGTGCCATAGAGCGCCCGCTGGGCGGCAGCCATCGCGGCGACGCGCCGTGTGGCGTCATCGAGCACCTGGCGTGCTTCGTCGCTCTTCGCCCTCTTGGCCGAGGTGAACAACAGCGATTGCAGGATTTGCATGTTGTTCTTGACGCGATGGTTGAGTTCGTTGAGCAACAATCGCTGCTGCGTCTCGGCCTGCCTTCGCTCGCTGATATCAACCAGCATGTTGATGGCGCCGACGACCTTTCCCGTTCCGTCGCGCAACGGCGTCGGAAATGGAATGAAAGGGACCCGCGTGCCGTCCGGGCGTTCCGCGACCGCCTCGGCATTGCGAATCGCACGGCCCTCCTTCAGGGCCACCGCCATCGGACATTCGTCATGGGGCAAGGGTGTGCCGTCCGGACGATAGAGCTTCCAGGTGACGCACCATTCATCGGTGCCCAAATTAGGCGTCCTGCCCGCCAGCGCGACCGCGGCTTCGTTGAAGTAGGTGATTTTGCCCTCGGCGTCCGTCGTGTAGATCGCGGCGGGAATGGCGGCAATCAATTGTTGCAGGCGTTGCTCGCTGTCCTTCAGCTTCTGCTGCGCCTGCTTGCGCTCGCTGACGTCGCGCGCGATCTTCGATGCGCCGACGATCTGCCCGGAGCCGTCGCGCATCGGGGAGACGCTGAGCGAAACGTCGATGAGACGGCCATCCTTGCGCTGCCGGACGGTTTCATAATGGTGGATCCGCTCGCCGCGGCGAAGACGCGCGAGGATACCCGGCTCTTCGTCGCGCCGGTCGGGCGGGATCAGCATGGTGATCGGCTGCCCCACCGCTTCTTCCGCGGTGTAGCCGAACAACTGCTCAGCGCCGGCATTCCAGGTCTGGATAATGCCATCGAGGTTTTTGCTGATAATGGCGTCATCCGACGACTCTACGATGGAGACCAGTCGCAACGCATCGCGCTCCCCGGCGCGCCGCGCGTGTTCCGCCTCAAGCCGGGCAAGGCTGAAACCAAGCTGACGGGCAAGCGTCAACGCGACTTCGACTCCCGGGTCCGCGAAACGATGTGGCGCATCATAATACGCCATGAACTTGCCGATCAGTTTGCCATCCTGCTGGATCGGAATGAACCCAACCGCGCTGATGCCCTCACGCGCAATCGTCGCCTTCAGCTCCTCCGAAAGATCGGACGCGGCGACGTTCTCGAAATAAATCGGCTGCGGATTCTGGTCATCTCTGGTCCAGGGTGAATGTCCCTCGACCGCCGTACGGTAGGCATCGGAAAGACCGCGCCAGGCGACGAAACGCATGAGGTCGGAATTATCGAACCGCAAAATGGCGGCGCGTTGGCAATCCAATGCGCGCACGATCGCATCAAGCGCAAATTCATAGATCTGCGGGGCTGAATTTACGTGTTGCAGCCGGTCCGAAAATTCGAACAACGCGGCTTGCTCGCTCATTCGGCGCGCCAGCGCTTCCTCGGCGAGCTTGCGTGCGGAAATGTCATGCTGCGCCCGCACAGCGTACAGGAATCGGCCCGCCGCGTCGCGCACGCTTGATGATTTTACCTCGGCCCAGAAATGACCGCCGTTCCGCCGATAAATCCGCTTTTCAATTGAGTAGCGATCGATTTCACCGGCGAGCTGACGATTAAACTGTTGGACGTCGGCATCCACATCCTCCGGCAGGGTTTCTTGAAAGACAGTCCGGCCCAACAGCTCCTGGGCGGTGTAGCCGGTAAGTTGGCAGAGTTGCTGGTTGACCCGCAGCATCCGGCCATCGCGATCGACCTCTACGATTCCAACCCCAACATGCTCATAGGTGGCGGCCAGCCGCTCGTCGCGGGTGATCATCCAATCGACCGGGCGCGCGTCCTGCGTGCCCAGGCGGCCATCGGACAGGCGCTCGTGAAAGCCATTGACGGCTCCGATGACGTCGCCCTGCTCGTTCCGGATGGCGTTGACATTCACGACGGCCCAGATGTGCGAACCGTCGGGCCGCTCGATCCGTGCCTCAACACCCCGGATCGGAATCCCGGTGCGGAGCACTTCGGCCATCGGCGTCTGATCGCGCGACATCGGCCGGCCATCGAAATAAAGCTTATAGGAGCCGCAGTAGAGCTCGCTGTCGTCACCGACACGGGGCGACCTTCCCCACAACTCGACCGCCAGGGAATTGAACCAGAGGATCCGCCCGAGCTGATCGCAGGCGTACATCGCCACCGGAAGCTGCTCCAGGAACTCGGTCGAGGGGTTTTCCCACTCGCCAGACGCGAGCGACTCGAATGCGCCCAGGCCGGGTGCAGACGTTTCGTGCTTGTTCATGCCTAGTCTAACCACCGGTAGAGAAAACCCAGAGATTTCCGAGCGCCGACTTTGTTCCAACAAAGGTACAATGCCATTGCCCGCCCTCTGAACACACACACCGTCGAACCTAGCCGCGAACTACGGTAAAAGTTCCATTGGAATTCGATCCCTATGCAGGGGAACCGCGCAATTCCTCGATGTTCTGTCTAGGAAGCGCCCTCGCCGGCGAAATGGAAAGCATGATTGTCGATGGACGGCGGCGATCTTCGACAATCCCTCCCGCGCGGCGACGCCGCTACTCTGCCGCTTCCCGTACATAGCGCGCGCTCGGCGTGCGCATCGTCACCAGTTCTTCCGCCGCGGTCGGATGGAGCGCCATCGTCGAATCGAAGTCGGCCTTGGTCGCCTTCATTTTGACGGCGATGCCAAGAACCTGCACCATTTCGGCAGCACCATCTCCGACGATATGACAGCCCACCACGCGATCGGTGGTGGCGTCGACGATCAGCTTCATCAGAACTCTGGTGTCGCGCCCTGACAGGGTGGCCTTCATCGGCTTGAAATTGGCCTTGTAGATATCGACGCGGCTGAATTGCGCGCGGGCTTGGTCTTCCGTCAGTCCGACGGTGCCGACCTCGGGCTGGCAAAACACCGCCGTCGGAGTGTCGGCATGATCGACCTGAACCTGCCGCTTGCCGAACACGGTATCGGCAAAGGCGTGACCCTCGCGGATCGCCACCGGCGTCAGGTTGAGGCGGTGGGTGACGTCGCCGATCGCGTAGATATTCGGCGCCGAGGTTTTCGAAAAGCCGTCGACCGCGATCCCGCCATTGGCGGGGTTGATGGCGACGCCGGCCTTCTCCAGCCTGAGATTGGCAACATTCGGATGCCGGCCAATCGCGAACATCACCTGGTCGGACGCGACGCTCGAACCGTTCGACAGGTGCGAAGTGAATTCCTTGCCGTGCTTGTCGATCCTGTTGACGACGCAGCCGGTCAGAATCGTGATGCCTTCCTTTTCCATCTCGCTGCGAACGTGTGCGCGCACGTCCTCATCGAAGCCGCGCAAGACGTTGTCGCCACGATAGACCACCGTCACGTCGGAACCGAAACCGGCGAAGATGCAAGCGAATTCCAGCGCAATATAGCCGCCGCCCTGGATCAAGATGCGCCGCGGCAGCGCCTCCAAATGAAATACCTCGTTGGACGAAATCACATGTTCGATACCGGGAATGGCCTCGCCGTGGTTCGGCGCGCCGCCGGTGGCGACCAGCACAATCTTCGATCGGACCGTTTCGCCGGTGGCGAGCCGAAGCGTGTGGGCGTCCTCAAACACCGCACGGGTCTTGACGATGCGCGCGCCGGCTTTTTCCACGTTGCAGGCATAGGCCGCCTCGAGCCGAGCAATCTCCTTGTCCTTGTTGGCAATCAAGGTCGGCCAATCGAAGGTCGCGGGAGGGATAGTCCAGCCAAAGCCCGCCGCGTCTTCGATCTCGTGATGGATATGGGACGCATAGACCAGGAGCTTCTTCGGCACGCAGCCGCGGATCACGCAGGTACCGCCCATCCGGTACTCCTCGGCGATCATCACCCGCGCACCGTGATTGGCCGCGATCCGCGCCGCGCGAACGCCGCCCGATCCTCCTCCGATGACGAACAGATCGGTATCGAATTCAGCCATGTCAGCCCCGGTCAAAACAAATCACGTGATCGGCTTGCCACGTTTTTTCATTTCCGAGCGGAATTCATTGGCGACCGTTTCGGAAAAGCTTTGCGCCCACTGGTTCATAAAGCCCATGCTGGCCTGGACTGTCCTGGGCTCCTGCGCGAGCAACTTCTGGCCGAGCGGCGTCTTGTAGAAGGTGACGAGATCCTTCAATTCCTGCTCGGTAAAGTCGCTTGCGTAAATCTTCGCCATCTGCTCGCCGATCTCTTTCTCGCGACCTGCCAGCGACTGGGCAACAATGACCGCGAC
>DASQOU010000209.1:0-35710 GCA_035644295.1 Bradyrhizobium sp. | reverse complement strand
AATTGCAAGGTCTCACGTGGTCGTTCGTTCAGCTGACGAGCCACTTTGTTCAGATAGGCTTGCGAGTGCACCGACAGGTCGGTGCCCTTCGGAAAGTACTGTCTCAGCAGGCCATTGGTGTTCTCGTTCGACCCGCGCTGCGTGGATGATCCCGCCCGTTAACCTTCATTGGTTAGGTTAAGCACCGAGTTCAATTGCAGGCTCGCATGGCCACGCTATCGTCAATCATCGCGTGGAGGTGACCGATTTGCCCCCGCTACGGCCACGATTTAGAGCTACGCGATAGGGGTCGTCGGTTTTTGCCTACCACCGGCGGCCCCGCCCAATCTTGCGTCATCGAAGCCGTGAACTTGTGATGACCGATCAGGATTGGTGCCCGCCCTTAACCTTCAATCCGAGTTCTTCGCATTTTTGTCTAACTTCATCGACCGATCCCGACCGACAAAGAAATTCCGCGGCATCGCGCACACTAGCATCCTTGCCGACGTGCATCTGGCGTTTGGGGATCGGCGGCGGGCATGACCGATGATCGCGCGGCCCGGGCTGCGAGTGAAGCCGCTAAGGCTTGGGCATCCCCCGGGGTGGGTACACAAGTCGCGGGGGGTGCGGGCGCTGCTTTAAACTCTGCTCGGGTATGAAAAGCTTTCCGTTCCTGGCGGGGAATAAATCGATCGCTGGGGCGGTCTTCATCGGAGAGCGCTTAACGACCCGTCCGCCAGTTCACGCCATACGAATTCGATGAGCTACTCCACTAAGCGGAGAATCTCAAATGCTGCTCGCACTTGAAATCAACCTTGCCCTCTGGGGCATGATGCTTTGGGCAGCGATGCAAGCGGCCCAACATTTCGAGGTCTACTAAGTCCAGAAGCCGTCGAACGATTGCGATGGCGGCCCAGCCCATCGCGATCAAACCGTCCAACTGCGGCGACGCCTGCCAGAGTCAGCCATGGCCATAAGCTAAGCCTCTTCAAGTCGGTTGCCGGCTCAGCAAGCAATTTCGGGTCGAATCTCACTGAACCTGTCACACGCCCAAGCGGAATATGATCGCTGGACGACTTTGCCACCGTGGGCCCCGGACATAAGGAAAATTTCGCCGTGGTGGCTGACCTCATTCATCAATAACGCAATAGCAGCCGGTCGCGATTTCTAGATTGCTCACCGATCCTAGTACTGACCATTTCCTTACGGGGACGCCGTTTAGTTTCTGAACCAGATAACTTCTCAAGACACCCTTGCGGTTACAATCTCCACTCCCACTCTTTTCCTGCTTAATGGGTTCGACGCCACAATATGACGACGAGCGCATAACAGCGGTGCTCGATAGTCCTTCAGATTCACGATCCGCTGCCTCACAAACATTCATCTTCATCAAAAAAAACATCATCGAAAACGCTACAACTGAAACCAAATTACGCATAGTTACTGCTCCTGAGCTTCCCGCGGCCATACTAATTTTTGGGTCCCATCTCTGCAAGGGTGGATCTTTTGGCACGGGTGACCGCGCTGGCATGCACCATCCCCTTCACCTTACCCGAGCTGCGCGACCGGCAATCCAGAACCTGACAGCCGTCACCGGATAAACGCCGCGCAACCGCCAGCGGCTCAGCACTCACCCCAAGCGGCTGAGGCAGCGACGGACGAGAGGGCGCGAGCTCAGTTCCGCGCCTCGCATAACCGAGAATTAACCGCTCGGGCGCATCGAGGTGACCGTCTGGTGGTCACCGTGTGAGTTAGAAAAGCCGTCGCTGATCTCAACCCAGCGGCGGCTTTTTCGCATCCAATAAAAGGGGTCGCCAACTGAGGCGCCTGTCATTTTAAAACGCGCGCCTTTTTCTACGGGACATCCGCCGCGCTTTTCGGGCCGATGATCGTGTTTTCCTGACCAGATCGCGAGCCTGGTCCAATTCGCGTATCTGAGCAATGAGGGCAGCTATCGTGTCGATGGCGCCTTGGAGCGCCCCACACATCGGGTGTATTGTTGTCTTGGGGCTGGCAAGCTGTTTGCGGCAGGGCCGGTCGCGTCTACATTCGTGCAGCGGCGCATTCCGCCGGAGAAGGTCGGATGAACAATCTAGAAATTACCGTTTGCGTTATCGCAATCGCAGTCGCGCAAGTACTGACGATATTTCTCACCATCGGTCGCGAAAGAGACATCAAGGAACTGCGCGAAATTGTCAGTGAACTGCGCGAACTTGTCGATCAGCAGCGGCTACGCATCGTCGAGCTAAGGGCGTGGTTAGCTGGCCGGAATGCTGCTCTACCTCCGCCAAGCCGAATAAAATCTGAAAGCGAACCAATACGCGAGCCAATAGCCAACAACATTAAGGCACCAGAGCCAGCGATAATACCGAAAGACCTACCTGAAACCATGCAACCGCTCGCTTCTGAAGATGAAGCTGCACAGTTTGATCAGGCGGGTTCCGGGGTCAGTAGTCCGCCCGGTCGAGTGCAATGGCCAATTGAGGACCTTCATCGCTACGTCGCTCGCCTGAAGGAGGGCGCGCTGCCGGAGCCAGCGACACCGAAGGTGCCGGAGCCTGCGATAACGCGGAAAGACCTGCCTGATACCGCACCACTGAGTACCACCAGAGATGATCTTGAACGAACGACTAAAGCCATCAATTGGTTGAAAGAGGACGCCGACAAAGCGCGCGAGATCGGGGCCAATTTGGATAATCCACCAGCGGAGAAGAAGACCGGATAACAGCCAGTTATCCGAGCACGCGCTTGCAGTTTCCTGTTTTATCACGATCGAGAGACCATTCACCGACATCAACCGCGTCCTTGAACCCTCAATATGAGCGGCGTTGCTTCCCGGCTTCGCTGGGGAGCCTGTTTAGAAATTATAGCCGAACCGCAATAAGGCTTGATCACGCTCGAAGTTGATCAGGTCGAGCGCACCTATTTTATTGTGCGCGTGGCCCGCGACCTGAGTGCTCCAAGCGGCTGACATCCAAATCTTTTCAGAGAATCTCGCATAGAAGGTCGGGCCAACAAATAGGGCATTGCCTGAGAGCCTATCGAGACCCAAACCATCGAAGCTGCGCATGTAGCGCGCTTCCCCGCCGATCAAAACGCCGGGCCTAATTTGCATCGTGACGGCCGTGGCAACACTAAGATCGGAGGTGCGCTGCCAATCACCCGTAATCCGTGAACGGGTGTCGTTCGGCTCATAGATAAAATTGAAGGCCGCAAAGATGAGCTTTTCGACAAGCTCTTTGTCGGCGATTAAGAGCAACGCTGCACCGTACCGATCAACCGGCGCGCCGCCGCTGCCGTCGACGCGCACCCAATGCGGATCAAAGCCAACGGTAAGGCCGAAGGCTGCTTTTTCCCGATTGATGAGGCGATAGCGCGTCTCAAGAGAGGCAGCTTCATGGGCCAATTGCCGTCTGTCATCCGAGCCGGGTACGCCGGAGACGTCGAAACGTGCACCAGATATGATGGGCTCAACGGAGAAGTCCTGCAACGGAATGAACTTGATACCCAGCGCCTCAGATAGGACGCCATACGCTCCGGCAGTCTTGCCAAAGCGTCCGACCGTCTCGCTCTCGGTTTCCTTTTCGCCCACCGCGTTCACGTCGCTACCGAGCGTGAAGCCGAACAAATGGGTGGTTTCCAATTCGACGGCCTTGGCCAAAGTCGTTGCGGTCGCAAATAAAAGAAATAGCGCCAGCCGCAGCATCGCATCCCCCGATGCCATTACATAACATCAGCGCGGAACTATCCCCAAAAATTCGTAGCCTGCCTTTGTCTTTTTGTCAAAACGTGTCCTTGAGTCGCCGTCGGAATCCACCTGGCCACGAACCGTCGAGACGAAGTCGAGTTTTTCGGTGACGGCGGTGGGCGGGGTTGATCGGGACGCGACGATGCCGTCATCAAGATGAGCCGGGAACGAGATCCCGCGCGGCGACGTCAGTTTACCTCCGACGTGGTCAGCTTGATGCGCGCCACCACCGCGCCTGTCTGGCAATCGCTTACCGATAGCGATCACCGTTTCTGCCCCCGATCAAAAATGGGTAAGGCCCCTTGCCCAATTTATGTCGCATCGGATGTCATTTCGCTGCGCCGCAACACCGAAAATGAGACTGGCGTTCAAGCAAGCGGGCATCTTAACGGCTGACCGATGCGCAGTATTTACTTTCCGCGGAAGTGCGGGAGCGGACTCAGAGGGTGTTCAATCGGGTGCAAGTCTCCGCGTAGCGAACGTCGACAAAAAAGCGAATGGGAGGAGTTCCATGTTGAAGGGCAGTTTGTATCTTGCCGCGCTGGCGAGCCTGTTTATGTCGGGCGCCGCTTTCGCCCAGGAGAAAATCAAAGTTGGTGTAACGGCAACCTTGGAGGGCACCTACACCGTGCTCGGCGAGGACGGCATACGCGGCCATCAGACCGCGTTGAACAAACTCGGCAAGAATATAGGCGACAAGCAAATCGAATTCGTCGTCGCCTCCACCGACGCGACGCCCGACTCCGCGGTGCGCGCGGTACGCAAATTGATCGAGCAAGACAAGGTACAAATTTTGCTCTCGCCGCTGTCCGGCGACGAGGGGATCGCGATCAAGAATTTCGCGAAAACGCACCCGGAATTGACGTTCATAAACGCCGCATCCGGCGCGCAGGAAACAACCTATGTCGACCCGGCCCCGAACTTCTTTCGCTTCAACATGGACGGCGCCCAGTGGCAGGTCGGCCTAGGCAAATATGCCTATGATACCAAGGGCTATCGGAAGATCGCCACGGTGGGCGAGGATTACTCCTTCATCTACACCCAGGTCTTCGGGCTGGCGCTCGAATTCTGCGGCGCCGGCGGCAAGATCACCAGTCGGCAATGGGTCCCGCTCGGAACCAAGGATTTTGCCTCGGTCATTGCCGCGCTGCCCGACGATGTCGACGCAATTTATCTTGGGCTTGGCGGCGCGGACGCTGTTAACTTCCTTAATCAATACCAGCAGTCCGGCGGCAAGGCACATCTGCTCGGCGGCTCGATCATGGTCGACCAGACCATTCTTTCGGCCAAGGGCAACGCCAAGAACGCGCTCATCGGCACGATCGCCGCCAGCGGCCAGGCCGACACCTGGGAGGATCCGGCCTGGCAAGCTTTCGTGAAAGACTATCAGGCGGCCTTCCCGCCGGAGAAGCGCTTCCCAAGCCCGTCCCTGCTTGCGACCAATTATTATGGCTCGACGTCGGCGTTGATTCTCGCGCTCAGGAAAGTGAATGGCGATCTCAGCAACAATCAGTCCAAGCTGAAGGCTGCGCTAGCTTCACTTGAAATCGACGCGCCAAACGGGAAGATCAAGCTCGACGCGAACCGTCAGGCGATCGGCACTAATTTCGTCACCGAAGTTGTCGACGACGGCAAGGGTGCCTTGTTCAGCAAGGTCGTGAAGGTGATACCGAACGTTAACCAGACGCTCGGCTACGACCCGGCGGTATTTGCCAAGATCGGCCTGCCGAGCCGCACGGTTCCCGAGTGCAAAAAGTACTGAAACAAGCAGGACGGCCGGCGCCGATGGGCCGGCCGCTTCTTCTCCGAAGTTCGAGCGCCCTTGAACGCGCTCTTGCATTCTCCTCGCGGATGATCAAACTTATAAAAAACAATAAGATACAATCCGCGGGAGGAATGCATGAGCCGGGCTCTTGCCGTCTTTCACGGTCATTTTGGCCGCGCGACAGTCTATCAGCTCAATCGCCCCTTCAATGTGCACGCGCATCGCGAAGGGCATTTGATCTTCCACATCGGCGGCACACCAGGCAGCATCGAAGTACTCGAGCAGCCCCATCTGCTTTGCGAAGATACCGTCGTCGCGGTCAATCCGTGGGAGCCGCACAATTTTCTGCCGAAAGATCTGGCCCACGGGGCGCTTTTCCTCGTGCTGTACGTCAACGCCGAATGGTTCGCAGGCGTCCGTGGCCTGCGTTTCGGGTGCACGAAATTCAGGCGCACCGCAACGCTCGACCGAAATATCCGGGCGGCGGCTGCCATGGTTTGCGGCGCGCCCTCACTCAACGGTCTCGATGGGGAGTTGCGCAGCCTGATCGACGCCTGCCACGAGGAGAGCTGGCGCCAGGAGTACGCATCGCCGGAGGGTCATGCCGGCGCCGCAGTCACCGACTTTCGCGTGCGCAAGTCGATCAGACTTTTGGCGGAAGGCATCGGGGCCGGGATCGAACTGGATGCAATCGCGCGCGAGGCGGGGCTTTCGCGCCCGCATTTCTACAAGCTTTTCCGCACCCAGACCGGCGTCACGCCTCACCTCTATGTCAACACGCTGCTGATGGAAAAAGCGCTGGATTCGCTGGTGACCACCGAAGTGGCGATCGCCGACATCGGCTTCGATCTGGGCTTTTCGTCGCAGAGCGCATTCACGCACTTCTTCGCGAGCAATGTCGGCATGGCGCCTACGGACTATCGGCGCGCCGCCAAGGTCCTCAGGGCCTGACCCGGCAAACCGGCGCGCGAAAGGATACTGACGATCAAGTCTGGGTCGCTCAGACCGATAGGATGGCGAACGAGGACGGCGAACAACCGCCGCGCGAGCGGAGGACAAGGGCCGACATGGCGTCGAAAGTTCTAGCCCACCGTCGCACACCGGGTGGCGCAGACCTGCGAACCGCCCGCGCCTTGGCACCTTTGCGAGACGGGTGGCGCCCATGACAAAATTCATCGAACGCCACCCATTGTGGGCATTCATCATCCTGATCGTGGTCGCAGCCGCGCTGTGGTTGATTTTCGCGACCTGGCCGCAAGGCCTGGAGGACGCCTTCGGCAGGAAGAAGGTGTTCCTCAGCGCGGTTTTCAACGGCATCACACTCGGTGGCCTGTACTTTCTGGTAGCGAGCGGTTTCACCCTGATCTTCGGGCTGATGCGCAACGTCAATCTCGCGCACGGCTCGCTCTATTTGTTCGGCGGCTACATCGGTTACGCGGTGAGCGTGGCGACCGGATCGTGGCTGCTGAGCTTCGGCGCCGCCTTCATTGTGGTCGCGCTTGTCGGCATCGCCATGCAGATTCTCGTGTTCCGTCGCATCGAGGGACAGGATCTGCGCCAGACCATGGTGACAATCGGGCTGTCGATCGTGTTTGCAGACCTGATGCTGTGGGCATTCGGCGGCGACTTCTACCAGATCCAGACACCGCACGCGCTACTTGGTCCGATCGGATTGCCGTTCGTCACCGCGGTGAAGTCTTCGGGCGAAGCGGTCTATCTGCAATACCCGATGGTGCGTCTGGTGATCTTCGCAGCCTCCGTCGTCATCGGCGTCGCGATGTGGCTCGCGCTCAATCGCACGCGTGTTGGCATGATCGTTCGCGCCGGAGTGGATGATCGCGACATCCTGGCCGCAATGGGCGTGCCTATTCAATTGGTGTTCGTACTGGTGTTCGCGCTAGGCGCCGGTCTCGCTGGAATGGCCGGCGTGGTCGGCGCCACGTTCCAGTCGATCTCGCCCGGCGAAGACATCCGCTTCCTGCTCGCTTCCCTCGTCGTCGTCATCATCGGCGGCATGGGATCGATCCCTGGCGCCGCACTCGGCGCACTGATCGTCGGCCTCGCCGAGCAACTCGGTTCGGTCTACATCCCGACCTACGCCATCGTCGTGACGTTCCTGATCATGGTGCTCGTGCTGGCCGTCCGGCCGCAGGGCCTTCTGGCGGGCCGCTAGCCATGTCGATCACGCAGGAAGCGCGACTTCAGCCCGAACCGGTCGCGACAACGACTTTGAACGGCCTTGCCGGGGCGGATTTCGGTCACCCCGCCGTATGGGTTGTCGCCTTCCTCTTGATCATCATGCCGCTGATCGCCAACGGCTTTTTCCTCATCGAGATTTTCGGCACCACCCTCATTCTCGGCGTTGTGGCGTTGAGCCTGATGTTCCTGGCCGGCTATGGCGGCATGGTCAGCCTGATGCAGCTGACGATCGCGGGCCTGGCCGGCTACATGACGGCGGTGCTCGGCGCCAGCGGCAACGCCAACATCAGCCTCGGATGGCCGTGGTGGCTCGCGACCCCCATGGCGCTCGCTCTTGCAACGCTGTTCGGGACCGTGGGCGGGGCGCTGGCGGTGCGCACCGCCGGCATCTATACGATCATGATCACGCTCGCGATCGCATCGGCATTCTATTACTTCACCAACCAGAACTGGGTGATCTTCAACGGCCACACCGGCATCAACAGCGTCGTCACGCCGCATTTCTGGGGCGTCGATTGGCGCGCGGATATCCCCTTCTATTATGTGATCCTCGCGGTCGCCGCGCTTTGCTACGGGGCGGTCAACTATCTGTCGCGCGCGCCGTTCGGTCTGGCCTTGCAGGGCATACGTGACAATCCGCGCCGCATGGCGGCGCTCGGGTTCAACGTCAATGCGCACCGTATCGCCGCCTATGCGTTCGCCTCGTTTTTGGCCGGGCTCGGCGGCGTTTTGCAGGTCTGGAATTATCGGCAGATCTCGCCGGGTTCGGTTGGAGTCGAGCGGGCCATCGACATTCTCATTATCGCCATCGTCGGTGGCATCACCCGTCCGATCGGTCCGTTCATCGGCGCCTTGATCTTTGTCCTGTTGCGCACCTTTACGCTGGATTTTCTGGTGGCGGTCGGGCTCGACGGCAATCGTTTCCGTCTGCTGATCGGCCTGGGCTTCCTGATCATCGTGCTGTTTTCCCCGGACGGCATCGTCGGGCTCTGGGAACGCTGGCGCAACCGGAACGAAGCCGGATCGGCGCAGCCAGGCGGAGATCGCCATGGATAGCGTCGCGCAGCGTCTTTCAACGGTCGGCGCCGGCGCCGCGCTCGAATTGCGCGGCGTGACCCGGATGTTCGGCGCGCTGGCGGCGCTGACCGACGTGACGCTGACGGTACGTCCCGGCGAGCGGCGCGCGGTGCTCGGCTCCAACGGGGCTGGGAAGACCACGCTGTTCAACTGCATCACCGGCGATTTTCCCCCGACCTCTGGCACGATCCGCTTCTTCGGCGAGGACGTGACCAACTTTCCGCCGTATGAGCGCATCCGCCGCGGCCTTCGGCGCACCTATCAGATTTCCGCGCTGTTTCCGGGGCTGAATGTTCACGACAACGTCTACCTGGCGTGCTGTGGCGTTTCGCGCAGCCGCTTCTCGCCATTTCGGCCGCGCAGCAACGACGCGCTGATGCAAACGGCCGACGATCTGGTCCAGGCGGTGCATCTGACTGCGGTGAAGGGTAGCCGGGTCGCCGAGCTCGCCCACGGCCAGCAGCGCCAGCTTGAAATCGCGCTCGCGCTTGCCGGCGCGCCGCGATTCATTTTGTTCGACGAACCGGCCGCCGGTCTGTCGCCGACCGAGCGCGGCGAACTGGTCGACATCCTTACCGGGCTGCCCGGCCATATCGGCTACATCATCATCGAGCACGACATGGATGTCGCGCTCCGCGTCGTCGAGAGCGTGACGATGATGCACAACGGCCGCATCTTCAAGGAAGGTCCGCCGCAGGAGATCGAGTCCGACCCCGAGGTTCAGGAGCTTTATCTGGGAGGCGGCCATGGCTGATGCGCGCCGCGCCGTACCGATCCTCGAGGTCAGGGGCCTCGACGTCTATTACGGCCGCTCGCATGCGCTGCAGGGCGTCGACCTGACGCTCGACCGGGGCGTACTCTCCGTGGTCGGCCGCAATGGCATGGGCAAGACCACGCTCTGCAAGACCATCATGGGGCTGGTGCGCGCGACTGGCGGCTCCGTCCGCATGGGCGGCGAGGATCTGCTATCGCTGCAACCGGCGCAGGTCGCCAGGCTCGGCGTCGGCTACGTGCCGCAAGGGCGGCGGCTGTGGCGCTCGCTCACCGTCGACGAGCACTTGCGCATGATCGCGGGGCTGCGGCACGGCGCCTGGACCGTCGAGCGCGTCTACGACACCTTCCCGCGGCTTGCCGAGCGCAAGAACAATGGCGGCGCGGAGCTCTCTGGCGGCGAGCAGCAGATGCTGGCGATCGCGCGCGCGCTGGTGACCAATCCGCGCCTCCTGATCATGGACGAGCCGACCGAGGGGCTAGCGCCCGTCATTGTTGCCCAGGTCGAGGACATGCTGGTGCGGCTCGGCGAGGAAGACGACATTTCGGTGCTGGTGATCGAACAGAACATCGGGGTTGCGACGGCGGTCTCAAAGAATGTCGCGATCATGGTCAACGGCCGCGTCAATCGACTGATCGAATCCTCGCGACTTGCCTCCGACCGCGACCTGCAACAGCGCCTGCTCGGCGTCGGACGTCATGCGGACGCCGAGCCCGAAATCACCGCGGAACCGAGTGCCGGCGTCGCGGCACGCCCTGCTGCTCCGCGGCCGCCGAGTTCGGCGCCTCAGCGGGTCTATAATTCCAATCCGACGCCACCGACGCGCTGGTCGCAGCCCACGCCGATCGCACGCATTGAGGCCGGCGCGCGGACGCTCTCGACCGGGGTGTTGAGGTTCGAGGAGGTCGCGCGACCGCGACGCGATACATCGGCATCGCGAAGCTCCGGACCGCCGACTGTGCTCGTGGTCGGCACGCTCGATACCAAGGGCGAGGAACTCAGATTCGTCAGCGACATCGTTGCCGGCAGCGGGCTGCGTACGCGCCTCGTCGATGTCTCGACCAGCGGCAAGCTCTCGTCTTGCGACGTCTCCGCCCAGGAAATAGCGCTCAACCACGCCCGAGGCGGCAGCGCCGTATTCGGTTCGGATCGCGGCGTCTCGGTGATGGCGATGGCTGAGGCCTTCGCCAACTGGCTGCGCCGCCAGCCCGACATCGTCGGCGTGATCTCCGCCGGAGGGTCGGGCGGCGCTTCGCTGGTGGCGCCCGCCATGCGTACGCTGCCGATCGGCGTGCCCAAACTCATTGTATCGTCGGTCGCCTCAGGCGACGTCGCGCCCTATGTCGGGCCCGCCGACATCACCATGATGTACTCGGTCACCGACGTGCAGGGGCTGAACTCGATCTCGCGCCAGGTGCTCGCCAACGGCGCCAACGCCCTCGTCGGCATGGTGAAGGCTCGGCTCGACGCACGCTCGGTGAGCGCACGCGAACCGAGTGCCAGTCTGCCGTCGATCGGCCTGACCATGTTCGGCGTCACGACGCCCGCCGTACAGCGGATCGCGGCGGCGCTGCGCGGCGATTTTGAATGTCTTGTCTTCCATGCCACCGGCATCGGCGGCCGCTCGATGGAGAAGCTGGTCGATTCCGGCCTGCTCGCCGGGGTGATCGACATCACCACAACGGAAGTCTGCGATCTCTTGATGGGCGGCGTATTCCCGGCCACCGAGGATCGCTTCGGCGCCAT
Organism: Bradyrhizobium sp.; assembly: GCA_035644295.1. Classification (GTDB taxonomy): domain Bacteria; phylum Pseudomonadota; class Alphaproteobacteria; order Rhizobiales; family Xanthobacteraceae; genus Bradyrhizobium. The sequence goes on along the minus strand of DASQOU010000209.1, from coordinate 24,424 downwards.
GATTCGCGCCCGCCTCCCCTATGTCGGCTCGGTCGGCGCGCTCGACATGGTCAACTTCGGAGCACCGGAGACCATTCCTGAGCGTTACCGGGCCCGCAAATTGCACGTTCACAATCCGCAGGTCACGCTGATGCGCACCAACGCGGAGGAGAACGACCGCATCGGGCACTGGATCGGCGAGCGTCTCAACGCGATGGACGGGCCGGTGCGGTTCTTTCTGCCCGAAGGCGGCGTCTCTGCACTCGACGCGCCGGGGCAGCCCTTCTGGGACCCGGAAGCCGACGCCGCGTTATTCCGCGCGCTCGACCGCACGGTGCGTCAGACCAGCAACCGGCAGCTGATCCGCATCAAGCGCAACATCAACGAACCCGAATTCGCCGCGGCGATCGTCACGGCCTTCCGTTCACTGATCGGACGCCCGGGCACGCGCCGGCGTGTGACGAGGTGATCGATGGCCCGATTTGAACGCGCCGAGCTCCTGAACAAATTCCGCGCCATGGTCGCGCGCGGCGAGCCGATCGTCGGCGGCGGTGCTGGAACCGGGCTTTCCGCCAAATGCGAGGAAGCCGGTGGAATCGACCTGATCGTGATCTACAATTCGGGCCGCTACCGGATGGCGGGACGCGGCTCACTCGCAGGACTGATGCCTTATGGCGACGCCAATGCGATCGTGGTCGAAATGGCAGGCGAAGTCTTGCCCGTCGTCAAGAACACGCCGGTACTGGCGGGCGTCAACGGCACCGACCCGTTCCGCGACATGGGTATTTTCCTCGATCAATTGAAGGCGCTCGGCTTTGCAGGCGTACAGAATTTCCCGACGGTCGGCCTGATCGACGGCGTGTTCCGCGCCAACCTCGAAGAGACCGGCATGTCCTACGCGTTGGAGGTCGAGATGATCGCCAAGGCGCGCGCCAAGGATATGCTGACCACCCCGTATGTGTTCAATGCCGCCGACGCCAGGGCGATGGCGCAGGCCGGCGCAGACATCGTCGTATGCCATCTCGGCCTGACCACCGGCGGCGCCATCGGCGCGCAGACCGCCCTGAAACTTGGGGATTGTCCAGCGCGCATCGACGAATGGGCGGCGGCGGCCCTGGGCGTCAATCCGGAAATTTTGGTGCTCGCGCATGGCGGGCCGGTGGCCGAGCCGGCGGACGCCGCGTTCATCATGAAGCACACACGCAAGTGTCACGGCTTCTATGGAGCTTCCTCGATGGAGCGGCTTCCGGTGGAGCGGGCGCTGACGGAACAGGTTCGAAAATTCAAGGCGATCGGCGAGCGTTGAGCGCCGGTTACGGGAGGTAGACACATGTCTGGCATTTTTGTTGGCGAATTGATCCTATGGCTAATCGTCGCGCTGATCGTGATCGTCGTGGCGGTCTACATCGTGAACTGGCTCTATCACCGGTCATCCAAGGAAGTGTCGTTCGTGCGCACTGGCTTCCTCGGCGAGCAGGTGGTGATCAACGGCGGCGCCTTCGTGCTGCCCTTCATTCACGACTTCACGCCGGTCAACATGAACGTGCTGCCGATGCCGATCATTCGGTCGAAGCAGGACGCCGTCATCACCCGCGATCGCATGCGCATCGACATCGAGGCCGATTTCTACGTTCGCGTGCAGCCGACGCGCGAGGCGGTCTCGATCGCCGCTGCGACGCTCGGCCGGCGCACGCTGGAACCTGAAAAGCTGCATGCGCTGCTTTCGGGCAAGTTCGTTTCCGCGATGCGCTCGGTCGCCTCCGAAATGACCATGGAGCAGATGCACGAGAAGCGCGGCGACTACGTCGCGCGCGTCAAGGCGGCGGCCGCCGAGGCGCTGGCCCAGAACGGCCTCGAATTGGAATCGGTGGCAATCACCGACCTCGATCAGACCGATCTCGAGTTCTTCAACCCGTCGAACCGCTTCGACGCGGAAGGCCTGACCCAGCTGATGGAGGACATCGAGGCCAAGCGCAAGCTGCGCAACGACATCGAACAGGATTCGATGATCAAGATCCGCACCCGCAATCTCGAAGCCGAACGTCAGGCGCTTGAGATCGAGCGCGAGAGCGAGACCGCGCGCCTTGAGCAGGAGCGCGACATCGAGGTTCGCCGCGCCCTGCAACGCACCGAGGTGGCGCGCGAGCGCGCGTTGCGCGAGACCGAAGCCGAGCAGGCGCAAATCTCCGCCCGCCAGACCATCGAGAAGGCTCGCATCGCCAACGAGCAGGCGATTGCCGAAGCGCGCATCGCCTCGGAACGCGAAACCCGGCAGAAGGAAATCGAACGCACCCAGGCGGTCGAAGCCAAGGAAATCCTGGCGCGCGAGGAAATCGAAAAGGCGCGCATCACGAACCAGCGCTCGGTCGACACCGCCCGTATCGCCTCGGAACGCGAGGTGCGGCAAAAGGAAATCGAGCGTACCCGCACCGTCGAGGAGGCCGAAATCCAGGCGCGCGAACTCGTCGAGAAGGCCCGCATCCAGCAAGACCGTGTCGTGACCGATGCCCGCATCGCCAATGAGGAGGAGACGCGCCGTCGCGAGATCGAACGCACCCGGGCGGTGGATGCAGCCGAGATTGCCGCCAAGGAAGCCACCGAGAAGGCCCGCATCGCGCAGACAACCATTGTGAACGCCGAACGGATCGCCTCCGACGAGCAGACCCGCTCGCTTGAGATTCGGCAGGTCCGCGCCGTCCAGGAAGCCGAAATCGCCGCGCAGCAGGCGGTGGAAACCGCCCGCATAGCGCGCGAGCGCGTCCTCGCCTCGAACCGGATCGCCGCCGAGCAGAGCACCCGCAAACTGGAGATCGACCGCAACCAGGCGCTCGAAGTGGCCGGCATCGCCGCGCGCGAAGCCACTGAAGCCAGCCGCATCGCCCAGGAGGAACGCGTCCGCGCGCTCGAAATCGCGCGCAACCGCGCGGTCGAGGAAGCCGACATCGCTTCCCGCGAAGCCATCGAGGCAGCGCGGATCGCCCAGGAGAAGAAAGTCGCCCTCGCCCGCATTCTGAGCGAACAAGAAACCAAGGAGCAGGACATCGAGCGTGCCGAATCGATCGAAGCGGCTGAATTGCGGCGGCGCGACACGATCGAGCGTCAGCGTATCAGCGTTGAACTGGCGCTCGAAGCCGAGCGCATTGCCTCCAGCAGGACGCGCGAAGTGCTCAATATTGACCAGAAGCGGGCGATCGAGCTCGCCGACGAGGAGCGGGTCATCGCGCTGTCGGCGAAACGCTCCGAGCGCATCGGTGCCGACCGCCAGGTCAAACAGGCCGAGATCGTCGCCCGCCGCGATGTCGAGACCACCGAAGTTGCCCGGGACCAGGCCATTGAGGCGGCCCGGCTGGAGCGTCGCAGGGTGATCGAGCAACTCGAAGTCGCGCGCGTACAATCCCTGCAGGAAGCAGAGATCGCCGCGAACGAAGAAGTCCAGCGTGCGCGCATCGCGTCGGATCGCGGCCTCGACGAGGCCCGCATCGGGCGCGAGCGGGATTTGCGAAAACTGGAGGTCAATCGCGAGCAGGAAGTCGAAACGGCCCTGATGGAAAAGGCGATCGCTCTCTATGAGAAATCGCTCGAGCAATCAGCCGCGCAAGCGGAAGCCGAGAACGCCAAGGCGCGCGCAACCGAGGCGGCCGAGCGCGTCATCACCGTGCGCGACAGCGAGATCGCCAAGCGTCGCAAAACCATCGAGGTTCTCATTGCCGAGAAGGAGGCCGAGGAGACCCGCATCGGCGCGGAGGCCGAACGGGTGCGCGCAGCGGTCGAAGCCGAGGCACAAAAGTTGCTCAACGAGGCCGAGAACGTGCTCACCGACCAGGCGCGCTACTCGCTGTTCCGCCGCAAGCTGCTCGACCGCATCGAGGGTATCGTGCGCGAGAGCGTCAAGCCGATGGAGAAGATCGAGGGCATCCGCATCCTGCATGTCGACGGATTGGCAGGCGGCAATGGCGGCAACGGCAACGGCAGTGGACGCAGCGCAACCGACGAAGTGATCGATTCGGCCCTGCGTTATCGCGTCCAGGCGCCGCTGATCGATTCGATCCTGGCCGACATCGGCGTCGAGGGCGGCAGCCTGTCGAAACTGCCGGGGCTCATCCGCGAAGCCCGCGACATGCAAGGCATCCGCAAGGACGCCACAGCGAAAAAGGAGAGTGAAGCAAGCCCGGCTGCTGCGCCGGCCGCCGATGCGCCCCCGGGCGAGGCACGGCCTTCCCGTCCGGGCAAGAAGAGCTGAGGGCGCGCGATGGCCCGGGTCTATGTTTCGACCGTCGTCAACGTCCGCAACGATCGGGTCTGGGCCCGCCTGCGCGACTTCAACGGCATGCCCAACTGGCACCCGGCGATCGCCGAAAGCCGCATCGAGGGCGGCGAGCCCGCCGACAAGATCGGCTGCGTGCGCGATTTCACCTTGCGCAACGGCGACCGCATCCGGGAAAAGCTGCTCGGCCTGTCCGATTACGACATGTACTGCACCTACTCGATTTTGGAATCGCCGATGGGTGTCGAAAACTATGTCGCGACCTTGCGCCTGACGCCGGTCACCGATGGCGACAAGACCTTCCTGGAATGGTCGGCCGAATTCGACTGCGCGCCGGAACGTGAGGCCGAGCTCGTCAACTCGATTGGAACAGGCGTGTTTCAAGGCGGCTTCGATGCACTCAAGCGCGTGTTCGGAGGCTGACGCCATGCCGCACATCGTCAAGAGCACAATCCTCGACGCACCGACTGGCGTGGTCTGGAACGTGTTGCGCGACTTCAACGGCCATGACCGCTGGCATCCCGCGGTCGCGACCAGTACGATCGAGCGCGCCCAGGCCGCGGACCGCGTCGGCTGCGTGCGCCGGTTCAAGCTCAAGGACGGCTCCGAACTGCGCGAACAATTGCTTGCGCTCTCCGACCTCGAACAGACCTTCAGCTATTGCCTGCTCGATACGCCGATCGCGATGTTCAACTACGTCGCGCATGTCCGTCTGCTGCCGGTCACCGACGGTGACCGGACGTTCTGGCATTGGGAGTCGCGTTTCACCACGCTGCCCGCTGAAGCTGCCGAGATCACTGAAATGGTCGGCGAGCAGATCTACCAGGCCGGGTTTGACGCGATCCGGCGACATCTCGGGGCGGCCGCATGACACCGGAGGCACACCCATGCCCGTCACAGTGAAGACGTTCGCGACGTCTGGAGAAGCAGCGGCCGCACTGTCGTCGGAGCGCGACGCACGCTATCTCGGCGGCGGCACGCTGGTGATGCGCGCGCTCAATGAGGGCGACGTCTCGATTTCGACGATCGTGCGGGCGACCGATCACACCCTGACGCAGCTCGACATCGCCGGCCCCCGCATCACCATCGGCGCCGGCGTCACCTTTACGCGCGTCCTTGCCGAGCGCGAACTGGCGTTTCTCCACCCCGTTGCCGGCTCGATCGGTGGCCCGGCTGTGCGCAACATGGGCACGATCGGCGGCAATTTGTTTGCGCCAAATCCATTCGGCGATTTCACTGTCGCCCTGCTCGCACTCGATGCAACGGTGGCGGTGCAGAGCGGTTATGGGGCGCGCGACGTGCCGATTGAGGAATTCCTTGCCGGGCGGGGTCGGCTGCAGGGCGGGCTCGTGCTCTCGGTCTCCCTGCGACGCCCGTTCGACGGTGAAGCGTTCCGCTATCGCAAGATCGCGCGCATCAGGCCGAAGGGCGGCGCGGTGGTGACGCTCGCCGCGCATCTTCCGATCAGCGGCGGCCGCACCGTCGGCGCGCGCATTGCGCTCGGCGCGATGGCGGCGACGCCCGTCCGCGCCAAAGGGGCCGAGCGCGCGATCGAAGGACGCGCGCTCGATGCCGCGAGTATCGGCGCCGCGGTGACAGCCGTGACTGAAGGGACTTCGCCGGTCGACGATTCGCTCGCCAGTGCCTGGTACCGGCGCGAGGTCGTCGGCGTCCATCTGCGCCGCCTGCTCGGCGGCCAGCAATAGCAAAGCGCAAGGACACATCGATGGCCAAGACCGCCCTTCAATTTCGTCACAACGGCCGCGACGTCGCCGTCTTCGTCGATGGCGGCGCCAATCTTCTGGCCACCTTGCGCGAACTGGTTGGCGACATGACCCCCAAATTCGGTTGCGGCCAGGGCGGGTGCGGCGCCTGCACGGTGCTGATCGACGGCGATGCGCACCTCGCCTGCCTGACGCTGGCGGAAACCGTTGAAGGCCGCTCGGTGCAAACACTCGACGGCCTCAAGGATGGGCCGACTCTTCACCCGCTGCAGCGCGCCTTCATGGAGCATTTCGCGGCGCAATGCGGCTATTGCACGCCGGGCATGTTGATGGCGGCAAAAGCCCTGCTCGACCACAACCCCTCCCCCACCCGCGAGGAGGTCGTCAACGCGATCGCGGGCAACATCTGCCGTTGCACTGGATACGAACCCATTATCAACGCCGTGCTCGCCGCCGCCTCGGGCGGACGCGCGCGCGCCTGAGGAACTGCCATGCTGGAACTGCGCAAGGATATTTTCGCCGACGAGCGTGACGACAATCTCAACGAGATCGGCAAGGGCACCCAGCGCCAGGACATGCTAGGTCACGTCACGGGCACCTCGACCTATTTCAACGACCACAAACTGCAGGGCATGCTGCATCTGAAGATCCTGCGCAGCCCGCACGCGCACGCGCGCGTCCGCCACATCGACACGGCCGAAGCCGTGCGATCCCCCGGGGTACGTCGGATCATCCGCGGCGCCGACGTGCCGCGCAACCTCAATACCCTGCTCAGCCTGATCAATTTCGGCAAGGACGACGAGCCGACGCTCGCGGTCGACAAGGTGCGCTACAAGGGCGAGCCGGTGGTGGCCATTGTCGCCGACAGCGAGCGCGAGGCCTCCGAGGCCGTTGCAAAAGTCCGCGTCGACTATGAACCGCTGCCCGCGGTGTTCGACGTCGAGGAAGCGATGAAGGCCGGCGCGCCGGTCGTCAACGAAACCTATCCGAAAAACACCTTCGTTTATCACGACATCTACGATCATCAAAAATTGCGGTTTGGCGACGTCGAGCGCGGCTTTGCGAGTGCCGACCACGTGCTCGAGCAGCGCTATCAGATGTCTCCGATTGAGCACGCGCCCACCGAAACCAACGGCTCGATCGCAGCTCCCGACACCAATGGGCGTTATGTGGTTTACACCTCGACCCAGGCGCTGTTCTTCTCGCTCGACACCTGCGCCAAAATCCTCGACGTGCCATCGAACACCTTTCATTTCATCGGCGGCACCGTCGGCGGCGGCTTCGGCGGCAAGGTCGACACCCTGACCGAGCCGCTTGCGGTCCTGGGTGCAATGCTGACCGGCCGCCCGGTGCGCTACATGCTCGGCCGCGAGGAAGAGATGCAATTTGGCCCGCCGCGCGGCGCGGAGCGCATCTACCTGAAGGATGGCGTGATGCGTGACGGCCGCATCGTGGCACGGAAGGTACGCGCCTATTTCGACAGCGGCGCCTACACCAGATTGTCGAGTTATGCGGTGGTCAAATGCGTGGCGCATCTGCCCGGGCCTTACACGATCCCTAACGTTTACGGCGACGTTTATTGCGTCTTCACCAATCGCACGCCGGCAACCGCGATGCGCGGCTTCGGCGTCACCGCGATGGATTTCGCCATTGAATGCCAGATGGACAAGCTCGCCCATCTCGTGGGCATGGACCCGATGGAGTTCCGCATCCTCAACGCCTATCGCGACGGCGACATGAAGGCGCATCGCCGCGAAGCCAAGAACACCGCGCTGATCGAATGCGTCCAGGTCGCCGCCGAAAAGGCAAAATGGCCGCTGCGCGAGGAGTTCAAGCGGATGTCGTCGCGCACAGACGGCGGCGGCGCCCGCGCTGCAGTTCCAGCGACCGCGACCGACCCGTTCGCGGTGGCGCACCCCGCCGCGCAGCAACGCACGACGTATGATCGTGCCGCGCAGCCGGGCGGCCAGCCGCAGCCACCGCACCCGCCGGCGCCGCCCCCGGCTTCGCCGGCGCCTGCGCCGCAGCAGCCGTCGCACGGCGCGATGCGGTTTTCCTCCGTATTCGGCTCGAGGAGGCGCTGATCATGACCCGGCATCGTGGACGCGGCATCGCGTCGATCAATTATCCCATCGGCATGAATCTCGGCGGCGATCCCAGTCAGGCGCTGGTGCATTCCAATCCGAGCGGAAAATTCACGGTATCGCTTTCCTCCATCGATCTCGGTCAGGGCATGAAGTCGGTGACCCGCCAGATCTGCGCCGAGACGCTCGGGGTGCCGGTCGAGGATGTTTATGTCGATACCGCCGATTCCGACACCGGGCCGCACTGCATGGGCAGTTTTGCCTCGCGCGGCACCCATCGCGTCGGCAACGCGGTGATGGCGGCCGCGAAGGAAGCGCGTGGGGTGATGATGGAGGCGGCAGCCGAGGAACTCGAAGTCAACGCCAGCGACCTCGAAACCGACGGCCGCGGCAACATTCACGTCAAGGGCGCGCCGCATCGATCGATCTCGACCAAGGACGTGGCGATCGCCGCACAGTTCAAGCAAGGCAAGACCATCTCCGGACGCGGCATCTTCCTGGTGCCGCTCTCCGCCGTCGATCCCGAGACCGGCGAAATGTCGCCGGCAACTTGCTACGCGCATGCCTGCATGGTTGCCGAGGTCGAAGTCGACGACGAGACTGGCGAAGTGGCGATGGTGCGGATGGACAGTGCCTATGAACTCGGCCGCGCGCTCAATCCGCGTCTTGTCGAACAGCAACTCGTCGGCGGCGCCTGGATGGGCGTCAGTCACGCGCTGTTTGAGACCACAGAACCGTATTATCCTGATGCAAGCCACGGCCCGCGCGACTTTGTCGAATATCTGATGGCGGGTCCGGGCGACATATGTGCGCACGACATCGCGGTCCTGGAGCGCCCCGCGGCGGACGGTCCATTCGGCGCCAAGGGCCCGGGCGAGATGTGCGCCAATCCCGTGATGCCGGCGGTCGCCAACGCGATCTTCAATGCGGTCGGCGTGCGCGTCGACGAGTTGCCGATCACGCCGGAGAAAGTGCTGCGCGCCATCAAGGCGCAGGGCGGCGCGCGGCCGCAGGCACGGCGCTGATGGCGGTTCGCGGCACCATTGGCGGCATCGACAGCCCCGAGGCGCTGGAGAAAGCGCTGCGCGCGGCCTACTACCTTGCCGACGAGGGTATCGCGACGGCCGCCTATCTGGCGCTTGCGCTGGGCAAGCCGCTGCTGCTCGAAGGCGCCCCCGGCGTCGGGAAGACCGAAGCGGCGAAAGCGATCGCCGCAATCCTGGGGCGCCGGCTGATACGTCTGCAATGCTACGAGGGTATCGACGCCTCCGCCGCGCTCTATGAGTGGAACTACCCGCGGCAGATGCTGGCGATCCGCCAGGCCGGCGACGAGACCATCGACGTTTACGGCGAAGCCTTCCTGATCGAGCGGCCGATGCTGGCGGCGCTGCGCGCGCCGGATTCAACGGTACTGCTGATCGACGAGATCGATCGCTCGGATCAGGAGTTCGAGGCCTTCCTGCTCGAGTTTCTCTCGGATTTCCAGATTTCAATCCCCGAGCGCGGCACCGTCCGGGCGGCCGAGCGGCCGGTGGTGGTGCTCACCTCCAACCGCACCCGCGACCTGCACGAGGCGCTGCGCCGGCGCTGCGTCTATCACTGGATCGACTACCCGACGGCGGAGCGCGAGGCGAGGATCATCATGATGCGCGCCTCCAGCGTTGCTGAGGCGACCGCGCGCGCGGTTGTCGCCGCCATCGGCAAGCTCAGGCGCGAGCCCTTGAGCAAGGCGCCCGGCGTCGCCGAGGCGGTCGACTGGGCGGAAGCGGCAACACTACTCCATAAGGGCGGCGCGCGCTGGCCGGACGCGTTCAAGCGCTCGATCGGCGTCGCCCTCAAGGACGAGGAGGATCTCGCCTTTATCTCGCCCCGGCTTGACGCGCTGATCGCGGAGGCAGCCGCGTGAGCGAAACGCTGCAACTGCCCCGCGCCGCGCGCGCCTTCGTTTCGTTCGTGGCGCTGTTGCGCGCCAACGGTTTTGCCATCGCGCCCGAGCAGACCACCGCCTTCCTGGAGGCGATCGCGCTGCTCGGCCCACGATATCCTGAAGACATTCGGCAAGCGGGGTTGGCGACGCTCGCGCCGCCGCCCGAGCGGCGCGCCGCCTACGATCTGCTGTTCAAAATCCACTTCCTCGGCGGGGAAGAGATTCCGCGCGATGATGGCGAGGACGAGGAAGTGGTGCGGCTGCAGGAGGAAGGACGCGGCGACGAGGCGCTGCCGCTCGCCGACGAAATCAACGAGTCCGGCGAAATGGCGGTGCGCGCCGAGGCGCTGGCGGCGCGCCGCTTCGGCCCGGACGGTCCGAGCGAAGCGCTGCGCCGGCTCGCACGCGAATCCCCAAGCCGCCTGCCACGCCGGCGTGGGCATCGCCGCATGCGCGCGCGGCGGGGACCCTGGGCGGACCTGCGGCGAACCTTGCGCGAATCCGTGCGCAACGACGGCGAGGTGATGCGCCTGGCACGGCTGAAGCGGCGGGCACTGCCGCGCAAAATGCTGCTGCTGATCGACGTCTCGGGCTCGATGAAAGCGCGCTCCGAGGACAATCTCCGCCTTGCCCACACGCTGCTGCATGCAGCGCCAAATGTCGAAGTCTTCACGTTCGGCACGCGCCTGACGCGGGTGACGCGCGCGCTGCGGCTCAAGCGCCGCGAGCAGGCGCTCGCGGCAGCAGCGCACCTGGTGAGCGATTGGGATGGGGGCACCCGTATCGGCGATGCACTGCAGGCCTTTCTCGCCGTGCCGCGCTTCGGCGGTTACGCCCGCGGCGCGATGGTCGTCATCCTCTCCGATGGGCTGGAGCGCGGCGACCTCTCGGCCTTGCGCGACGCTGTCGTCCAGTTGTCGCGGCGCGCCTGGCGCCTGAGCTGGTTGACGCCGCTCGCGACAGGCCGCGGTTTCGTACCGCAGACCGAGGCGCTGATCGCGGTTCGCCAATTCGTCGACGACATGGCCGACGGAGGATCGAGCGCGGCGGTGGTCGCCCATGTGCTTTCGCTCCGACACAGGAGCGCCGCGTGACCGGCATCGTCGATGCGCATCATCACATCTGGCGCCGGGCTGATCTGCCGTGGCTGGTCGGTCCGATGCAGCCGCGCATCTTCGGTCCCTACGAAGCGATCCGCCGCGACTATCCGATCCGCGAGTATCTCGACGACCTCGCGGACACTGGGGTGGTCAAATCGGTTTATGTGCAGACCAACTGGGCGAAGGAGCGGTTCGAGGACGAGACAGCCTGGGTGCAACGCACGTCGGAGGAAACCGGCTGGCCGCATGCGATCGTCGCTTACGCGGATTTCGGCGCGGACGACGTGCGCCCGCAGCTCGATCGGCTCAAGGGCTACAGTCTGGTGCGGGGCGTGCGGATGCAGCTGCACTGGCACGAAAATCCGCTCTATCGTTTCGCTGCGCGCGCCGATCTGTGCGCCGATCCAACCATCCGCCGCAACGTTGCGCGGCTCGCCGATTACGGCTGGAGCTTCGATCTGCAGGTGTTCGCGCCACAGATGCCGGATGCAGCCGGCCTTGCCGAAGTCTGTCCGAACGTCACGTTCGTGTTGCAACATGCCGGAATGCTGGAAGACCTGTCGCCAGCCGGCCGCTCGGAATGGCGCGCCGGCATGGTGCGGCTGGCGGCGTGTCCGAACATCGTCTGCAAGCTCTCGGGGCTTGGCACCTTCATTCACCGCAACGACCCGGCGCACATAGCCGGTATCCTTACCGATTCAGTGGCAATCTTCGGGGCCGATCGCTGCCTGTTCGGCTCGAATTTTCCGATCGAGAAGCTGTGGACCAGCTATCGCGATCTCGTCGATTCCTATCTCGACGCCGTCAAATCAAGCCCGCCTCCCCGCGACGCGATCCTGCGCGACACGGCGATGCGGGTCTATCGTCTCGCGCCTTAGCTCGGCGCGAAAGAGCGAAACCAAAGGAACGGGAGGAAAAACATGGCGCTGGAAATCAAGATTCTGGACTATGGGGACATCGAGCTGGAATCGAGTTTTCTCGTGCTCGGCCGCGACTGCGGGCGCACGCGGCGCGTGCTGACGCTCGGTTTTCTCATTACCGGCGGCACCTATCCGATCGTCGTCGACACCGGCTACCGCTCCAATCAGATCATGGAGACGCTCGGCATGCGCGGGCTCCAGTTCCATGAGAACATGATCGAGAACCAGCTCGCACGCCACGGCGTGCGCATGGGCGACGTCCGTTTCGTTTGCCACACCCATCTGCACATCGACCACGCCGGCAAGGACGACCTGTTTCCGATGAACACGACGGTTGTCCTCAACCGCAAGGAGCTCGAATATTCCGTCTCGGGCCTGATGCACCCGCAATATCCGGCACCTGACATCAAGCATCTGATCGACCGGCTGCATACCAAGAGCGCGCTGCGCTTCCTGGATCTCGAAATCACCGGCGCGGTCGAGCTGATCCCGGGCGTCTATTGCGATGCGGCCAATGCCCATACCGAAGGCTCGATGAATGTGCATGTTCATACCGCCGAGGGAATCGCCACGATCTGCGGCGACGTGCTCTACGACATCAACGATCAACTGGTGGAGCCCTTCCGCGAGATTCACGACGCCGAGCCGCGCACCACCGGCAACCACGGCACTTCGAAGCGGGCGGAAAAGGCCTCCATCAAGAAGCTCGTCAACGGCTCGCGCTTTTTGCTGCCGGTGCATGACCGCCCCTGCAAGATCGAGGGCGGCTATGTCGTCGGGCGGTTGCAGGACCAGGTGCCCGGCCCGATTATCCAGTCGCTGCCCAAGCGCAACTGGTTCCCGGCCTGAGCCGGGCGAAGGAGCCGCGCCATGACCCACGCCACGCTGCGCTCCGAATTCGAGGACCTGATCGACCCCTATGCGCCAGTCGGTCAGCTCGGCAGCGGCTTCACCTTCACCGAGGGGCCGATCTGGCATCCGATCGATCACTATCTGCTGTTTTCGGATATGCCCGCCGACGTTCGCCGCCGCTGGGACGCAGCGCGCGGCGTCGTCGAGGTCAGGCGTCATTCGAATAAATGCAATGGCATGACCTATGACGCCGACCTCAACCTGATCGTGTGCGAGCATGCCACTTCGTCGCTGGTCCGCGAGCGCCCCGACGGCCGCCGGGACGTGCTCGCCTCGCATTTCGACAACCAGGAACTCAACAGCCCGAACGATGTCTGCGTGCATTCGAGCGGCTCGATCTATTTTTCCGACCCCTGGTACGGCCGCATGCCGGTCTATGGCGTCGAGCGGCCGCGTCAGCTCGGCTTCCAGGGCGTCTATCGCGTGCCGCCCGGCGGCGGCCCGCCGCAACTGCTGGTCGACCGCTATCTGTTCGAACAGCCGAATGGCCTCTGCTTCTCGCCGGACGAAAAGCGGCTCTACGTCAACGACACCGTGCAGGCGCTGATCCGCATTTTCGACGTCGCTCCCGACGGTTCCATTGCCAACGCCCGTGTCTTTGCCAGCGGCATCCGCTCCGAACTCGAGCCCGGCCTGCCCGACGGCATGAAATGCGATCAACTCGGCAACATCTGGGTGACGGCGCCGGGCGGCGTGTGGGTCTATGCGGCGAGCGGCGATCTTCTGGGCAAGGTGCGCGTGCCCGAAATGGCTTCCAATCTGAGCTGGGGCGGCGCCGACTTCCGGACGCTGTTCATGACCGCGACGCACTCGGTCTACACCGTCACGACCAAGGTCGGGCCGCGCAGCGAGCCCTATATGACCGCGAAGGGAGGCGCGGCCGCCGCGGCGTCTTCCGCGCCCGCACCGCTGCTCCGCGCCGAAGGCCTGCAGCTCGATCCCAAGCGCTGTGCGCTGATCATCCAGGACCTTCAAAACGACGTCATCATGGAGGGCGGCGCCTTCGCGGACTCCGGCGCGCCGGCGCATGCGCGCGCGCAGCGCGTCGTCGACAATGTGCGCCGGCTGGCGGATGCGGCGCGCGCGCGCGGTGTCGTCGTCATCCACGTCTGGTTCATCGTCGAACCCGGCGCGCCGGGCGTGACGCTGAATGCACCGCTGTTCGAGGGCCTCGTGGATTCCAAGGCGCTGGTTCGCGGCTCCTGGGGCGCAGCACCGGTGGCGGGGCTCGAGCCTCGTCCGGGCGACTTCATCGTCGAAAAGATGCGCATGAGCGCGTGGGAAGGCTCAAGGCTTGAGACCATCCTGAAGGCGACCGGCCGCGACATGCTGATCGATACCGGTGCTTGGACCAACATGTCGATCGAACACACCGCGCGCACCGGCGCCGACAAGGGCTATTTCATGATCGTGCCCGAGGATTGCTGTTCGACCATGAACGCCGAGTGGCACAATGCCTCGATCAATTTCGCGATGCAGAACGTCGCCATCGTCACTAACGCGGATACGGTGATCAGGGCGATCGGTTGAGCGTCGGGGGGCGAGGAGAAGGGCTGAAAGCCGTGCCAAAACTCTTCCATCTACGCTGTTCGCCGCGCGCGGCCTCCGAATCGTCGGCGGGCGCCGACGTGTTCGTGACCCGATTCCAACAGATGCGGCCGGACTGGGACATCGACGTCATGGACATCTGGCGCGAAACCCTGCCCGAGTTCAACGGCGACGCACTGGAAGCGAAATACGCGCGCCAGAACGGGCGCGAATTCAGCGGCGCCGAGCGGGACGCTTTCGCCGAACTCGAGCGCATGGCAATGCGGTTCGCCCTCGCCGACAAGGTACTGATTTCCACGCCAATGTGGAACTTCGGCATCCCCTATCGACTGAAGCAATGGTTCGATCTGATCGTCCAGCCTGGTCTCACCTTCCGGTTCGATCCGGCACGGGGCTACTTTCCGCTATTGAACGACAGGCCGACGATCGTGATCGTGGCCAGCGGCAGCGATTTTGTCACCGGCATGAACCGAGGGCGTATCGATATGGCGACCCCCTATTTGCGCGAGGCATTGCGTTTCATCGGCATCATCGACGTTCGTTTCGTGTTGATTGGGCCGACGACCGGTCCCGCCGAGCCGGCGCGGTTCGCCCGCGAAGCCGCACACCGTCACTTGGTCGAAATGGCGTCTGGCTTCTGACGGATCGTAGCCAATACGCTTCGCGCCGACATTTGGATTAACCACTCGGCAACCATGGCCAGCGCGAGTGCCCAATCGATAAAATTAGAGCCATCTCCGCAACCCCGGAGCAACCGACTTTTGAGAGGCTACGCGCTTCAAGGTGGAGCGCGCGATGAGCGAAGTCGAATTCGAACGATTGCTGGATGCCGTGAGAGCGGCGATGGCGCCCGCGCCGCAGCAGGACTTCTTGGCCAGCCTGCAAATGTCCGCTCAGCCGTCGAATCCTTCCAACGACAATGGGTTGGCCTGGCCGCTGATTCCGTTTCCCGAGGGTTGGTACGCCGCCAGCTGATTGCCCTCACGCCGGTCGGTAAGAGCTCACAGGGCACGCCGATCCGGGCCCTCGCCGACCGGGCCCTTCGAGCGCCTGGCGCGGCCGAAACGCGCAGCTGAACCGAAGCGCGTGCCTCAAGCTCTGTCCAAGAAATTACCCGCAAGCAATTGATTTTATTGATGGAGGCCACGACCAGAATTGAACTGGTGTACACGGTTTTGCAGACCGTTGCGTAACCACTCCGCCACGTGGCCTCATCGGGCGAACTCATATACGGCCTGCCGGACATAGGCAACCAAGGGCCTAACCCCCGATTCCCGGCTGATCAAAACCAATTCTGACTTACGATTTCACGCATTTACCTCACGCGAAGGTGCTCCTTCAAGCGCGCCTGCGGCGGCGGAAATACCGCCTCGGCCGTGGTTTCGGGGCAAGCGCTGGCTGTGCGCGCTGGACCTCACGGTATTTCGTCAGCATCCGCTCGAAACTGGCGTGTAGCGTCTCCGCGATATCAGGCCGCTTCTCAAGGCTCGAAATCACCATCGCCGCCGCTTCGATGGTCGACAGGCCATCGCGACGCGGCTCGCGGCGCAACGTCCCATAACGCGACGGACGCTGCGGACCCAGGATCACGCGTTGGCATTTCAGCATCCAGGCATTGCGCCACCACAGCGCCTTGGCCTGGCTCCAGGTGCCGTCGAGCAGAACGATACCTTCAATGTCCTTGAGGATGGCGCGCTGATGATCCTCGATCTCGCTCTTGCGGTTGATGGCGACGACTTCGCTCTTGGTCTCGAGGTCGGCGACCTTCGCCGACCCGAGATAGAGCACCGCCCAGCGCGAAGGATCGGCGACCGGCCGTCCCAGCGCCTTGGACAGGCTTGGCCATGACAGACCGATTTTCAGGACCGCGTGCGCAAAGTGCATGGCGGTCAGCCGGGCCGTACCGAGCGCCCTGTCCTGCTCTTGCGGATGCTGCAGGATCAACAGCGAAATGCGGGTCTCGATCGGCGTAATGCCATCGCACACGCACAGCGGGATCGGCTTGTGGCAATGCGGGCAGTCCGGTATCGCCTCCGTCGCGACGGCGGCGCTATCAGCCTTGGATTGTTTTGACATCCGATCGCTATACGCCGCGCGGCCTCACGCTTCAACCACGTAAGGCCCGCCCCGGCGTCCCCTGGAACGATTTGAGGAAGCCTCCCCCGGCACCGATCCTTCGCTGAAACTTTCGCCTGCAAGGCACCGTACCTGCTACGTGACCAGACGGGGGACGGAATGCGCGTAGCGGTTATCGGAACGGGAATTGCCGGCAATGCTGCCGCCTGGGCCTTGTCAAAACGTTATCCGGTCACGGTCTATGAGCGCGAGCTCAGGCCGGGCGGCCACAGCCACACCATCACCATCGACTACGACGGGACGCCGCTCGCCGTCGACATAGGGTTCATCGTCTATAACGAACTCAATTATCCGGACCTGACGGCGATGTTCGCCCATCTGGGCGTAGAGACGGTTGAAAGCTGCATGAGCTTTGCGGTCACCTTCGATGGCGGCCGCTTCGAGTGGAAAGGCGGCGGCTCCAACTGGCGTGAAACCGCCGCTGGCTTGTTTGCGCAACTCCGAAACCTGCTTTCACCGTCCTATCTCAGGATGCTGCGCGACATTCTGACCTTCAATACCCGAAGCGTCGAGGATCACTCCGCTGGCCGATTGGCCGGCTTGAATCTCGGCGATTATTTCAAGCGTCGCAAATTCGTTCCCCGCCTGTTGACGGATTACCTTGCCCCCATGGGCGCCGCGATCTGGTCCGCGCCGGCGAGCAAGATGTTGGACTTTCCCGCCGAAAACTTCGTGGCGTTCTTTAGCAATCATCGTCTGCTGCAATATGATCGCCCGGTCTGGCGAACGGTAAAAGGCGGCAGCCGCAACTACGTCGAAAAGCTGACCTCGTCGTTCCGGAACCGAATGCGGCTGGGTTGCGAGGTCGCATCGATCGTACGGACCCCGCACGGCGCCGTCGTCACCGACAGCCACGGCAGGAGCGACACCTACGATCACGTCGTGATCGCCTCGCACAGCGATCAGGCACTTTCGATGTTGTCTGATGCCGACGAACGTGAACGCGCGGTTCTCGGCGCCATCGGTTATGCGCCCAACGCCGTCTACCTCCATCGCGATACGAGATTGATGCCGAAGCGCAGGCGGGCCTGGGCGTCGTGGAACTTTCTGCGCTGGAAGCGTGAGGGTAGCGCCGAAAACGACGTTGCCGTGACCTATTGGATGAACGAGCTGCAGGGAATCGACAAAAACAAGCCGCTGTTCGTCAGCCTTAACCCTCCGTTCGAGCCAGCTCCCGCGCTCACATTCGGCAAGTATATGTGCGAGCATCCGCAATATAACGCCACCGCCTTCGCCGCCCAGAACCAGCTGGACGAAATTCAGGGACGACGTCACACTTGGTTTTGCGGCGCCTGGACCGGTTACGGCTTCCATGAAGACGGATTGCGGTCGGGCCTTGCCGTCGCCGAAGCGCTCGGCGCAAGCGTGCCATGGCGCGAAGCACCGCCTGAACTCGCGCAAGCCGCGGAGTAGCCATGCCGGATAAGATAACCAAAGCCGCCGTGCACAAAGACAAGGTCGATGCCGCCTCGCTTTACTTTGGCGAGGTCATGCACGCGCGCCTGAAACCGGTGGGACATCGCTTCAATTATCGCGTGATGAGTTTACTGATCGATCTCGACCGGCTCGAAGATGCCCACCAGCAGTCGGCTTTGTTTGGCGTGAACACGGCAGCGCTCTATAGTTTCAACGAGGCCGATCATGGCGATCGCGACGGAGCACCCTTGCGCGCTTACGCGCGACGGCGCGCTGCGGAACACGGCATTGATCTCGCCGGCGGACGCGTGCTGCTGCTGTGCTACCCCCGGCTGCTTGGCTATACCTTCAATCCGCTGTCGGTCTATTTTTGTTATCACGGCGACGGCGGGCTTGCGCTTGTCATCTATGAGGTCCGCAACACCTTCGGCGATATCCACGCCTACGCGCTTCCCGTGAAACCGGGCGAGGTGAGTGACGCCGGCATCCGGCAAGAACATGACAAGCTGTTCTACGTCTCGCCCTTTGTCGAAATGGCGATGCGCTATCGTTTCAGGGTTCTGCCGCCGGGAGATTGCGTCAAACTGCGTATCCTGGAGACCGACAGCGAGGGCCCGCTGCTCGCTGCAACCTTCAATGGCCAACGCCGCGCCCTGAACACGCTGGCGTTGCTGCGCTCGTTCTTCGCACTGCCAGTCGTTACCGTGAAAATCATCGCCGCCATCCATTGGGAGGCGCTGCGGCTCTGGCTCAAAGGGGTCCGGCTGGTGCCGCGTCCAAACGCCGCCATCGATAGAGGCTTGGCGATCCGCAAAGACAACGATTATACTTCGCCGGTGTTGTCTGCGCGGGGCAAAAGGTGAGCCAGGCCGATCGACCATGCCCGAGGTGATCTCGGTTACAGCCGAAACTGTAGATGCTCTGCTTCCGGACCTTCCCCGCATGGTCCGCCTGGCGCTTGGCTTCGGCTCGAAATTGCGACACGGCTCGCTCGAGGTGACCTTGCCGGACGGCCGCACCGTCAGGCTCGGCGACAACGGGCCGGGTCCGGCCGCCGCGATGAAGGTCTACCATTTCGGATTTGCGTCGAGGCTGCTCCGGAGCGGCGACATCGGCATCGCCGAGGCCTATCTGCGCGGCGAATGGGACACGCCGGACCTGACCCAGTTCCTGTATCTCTTCTGCGTCAATCAGGACTGGATGCAGACGATGCTCGTCGGCAAGCCGCTGGTGCGCACCCTCCAGATCATCAGGCATTGGTTCAACCGCAACACCCGGCGGCAGGCGCGGCGAAACATCTACCGGCATTACGATATCGGCAATGCCTTCTATTCGGCCTGGCTCGATCCGAGCATGACCTACTCTTCGGCCCTGTTCGAGGACGGCACGGCGGATCTGACCGCCGCGCAAAACAACAAATACCGCAGGCTCGCCGAAGCAATCGACCTGCGGCCCAATCAGAAACTGCTGGAGATCGGGTGCGGCTGGGGCGGCTTTGCCGAATATGCCGCCAAAACCTTTGGCGCGAAGGTGGTCGGGCTTACCATCAGCAAGGAGCAGCGCGATTTTGCGCAAGCGCGCATCCAGGCGGCGGGTCTCAACGACCACGTCGAGATCCGACTGCAAGATTATCGCGACGAGCGTGACCGGTACGATCGGATCGCCTCGATCGAGATGATCGAAGCGGTGGGCGAGCAGTTCTGGCCCACCTATTTTTCGCAAGTCCGCGACCGCCTGTTGCCCGGCGGCCTCGCCGGCATCCAGGCCATCACCATCCAGGATCGTTTGTTCCAGACCTATCGCCGCGAAGTCGACTTCATCCAGCGCTATGTTTTTCCAGGCGGGATGCTGCCATCGCCGGAAATTCTCAAAGCCCTCGGCGAGCGGTTCGGTGTCCCCGTTATTCGCGAGCGGATTTTCGGGCAAGATTATGCCAAGACACTCGCGATCTGGCGAAGTAACTTCCGCGCCGCCTGGCCGAACCTGATGCCGTCAGGCTTCGACGATCGATTCCGGCGGCTCTGGGAATACTACCTCGCCTATTGCGAAGCCGGATTTTTGTCTGGGAATATCGACGTCCGCCAGGTGGTGTTCGCAAAGGCAAAATAGCCCGCACCGCACAAACGAGATCCAAAGGCGCACGTATAAACCGGCTTCCACTTTTGCTGATCGCGCTCTAGGGTCATTGCCGGATTTGGCAACAGACTGGCAAGATTTCTCGCACATGAATATCAATCAAGACGTCGTCGAGGCAATCGGCAATACCCCACTGATCAAGCTGAAGCGGGCTTCCGAACTGACCGGCTGCACCATTCTCGGCAAGGCCGAGTTCATGAATCCCGGCCAGTCGGTGAAGGATCGCGCCGGCAAGTGGATGATCCTCGAAGCCGAGAAGCGCGGGGACCTCAAGCCTGGCGGCTTGGTGGTGGAGGCAACCGCGGGCAATACCGGAATAGGCCTTGCTGTGGTGGCGAGCGCGCGCGGTTACCGGACATTGATCGTCATTCCGGAAACCCAAAGTCAGGAAAAGAAGGACATGCTGCGGCTGTGCGGCGCCGAGCTGGTCGAGGTGCCTGCGCTGCCCTATGCCAATCCGAACAATTACCAGCACGTCGGAAGACGGCTGGCGGATCGGCTGCGCAAGAGCGAGCCAAACGGCGTGCTGTTTGCCGATCAGTGGAACAATCTGGACAATTCGAAAGCGCACTACGAATCGACTGGCCCGGAAATCTGGCAACAGACGGGCGGCAAGGTCGACGGCTTCATCTGCTCGGTCGGAACCGGCGGGACGCTGGCAGGAACGAGCGTTTTCCTGAAGGAAAAGCGCAAGGACATCGTGATCGGCTGCGCCGATCCACGGGGAGCAGCGATGTATGAACTGTTCAAGCACGGCGAAGCCAAGGCGACGCCGGGTGGGTCAATCACCGAGGGCATCGGACTTGGTCGCGTGACGTCCATCATCAAACAAGCCAAGGTCGACGAGGCCTATCTCATTCCGGATGAAGAAGCCGTTCCCGTGATCTATGAGCTGCTCGAGCACGAAGGCCTATGCCTCGGTGGCTCGACGGGCATCAACGTTGCCGGCGCGATCCGGCTCGCCAAGCAGCTGGGGCCGGGCAAGGCGATCGTGACCATCCTCTGCGACTCCGGAAACCGCTATCAATCAAAACTGTTCAATCCGCAGTTCATGCGCTCGAAAAACCTGCCGGTGCCGGACTGGTTGGAAAAGCACAGCCAGATCGAGGTACCGTTCGAAAAGGCGTGAGCGAGACGGGCTCACCGTAATATCTGGCTGAGAAACAGCTTGGTCCGTGCGTGCTGCGGATTGGCGAAGAAATTCGCCGGCGTATTCGCCTCGATGATCTGCCCGGCGTCCATGAAGACGATGCGGTTCGCCACTTCCCTGGCGAATCCCATTTCGTGGGTGACGACAAGCATGGTCATGCCCTCATTGGCGAGGTCAACCATAGTGTCGAGGACCTCCTTGACCATTTCGGGGTCCAGCGCCGAGGTAGGCTCGTCGAACAACATGACTTTGGGGTTCATGGTCAGCGCCCGGGCGATGGCAACGCGCTGCTGCTGGCCACCGGACATCTGGCCCGGATATTTGTTGGCCTGCTGCGGGATCTTCACCCGCTCCAGATATTTCATCGCCGCCTCTTCCGCGTCCTTCTTCGGTATGTTGCGTACCCAGATCGGCGCCAGTGTGCAGTTCTCCAGCACGGTCAAATGCGGGAACAAATTGAAACTCTGGAACACCATGCCGACTTCGCGCCTGACCTCGTCGACCCGCCGCAGATTGGGCCCAAGCTCGATGCCGTCCACGACGATCCGCCCCTCCTGAAATTCCTCCAGCGCGTTGATGCAGCGGATCAGCGTCGATTTTCCTGAACCCGAAGGGCCGCATATCACGATGCGTTCGCTTTTTGCGACATCGAGGTCGATGTCGCGCAGCACGTGAAAATCGCCATACCACTTGTTGAGGCCGGCAATGCCGACAATCGGATTTGCGGTCATCATGGTTTACCTAATTACGCCGGTGTGCGTTCAGCCTGTTCTCGACGAACAGCGAGTAGCGGGACATTCCAAAGCAGAAGGTGAAGTAGATCAGTCCGGTGAAAGCAAATCCGGTAAACAATGTCGTCGGCGTCGCCCAGGCCGGGTCGCTAAAGGACGCCCGGAGCTGTCCGAGCAGGTCGAACAGCGCCACGATAGATACCAGCGAAGTGTCCTTGAACAGCGCGATGAAGCTATTGACGAGGCCCGGGATGACGTGGCGCAGCGCCTGGGGCATCACGATCAGGCCGGTCGTCTTCCACCAGGAGAGGCCAAGGGCGCTCGCGGCTTCGCCCTGCCCGCGCGGAATCGCCGCCAGGCCGCCGCGAATGACCTCGGCCTGGTAGGCGCCGGCGAAGAGCGCAATGCCGATCAAGGCACGCATCAACCCATCGACGCTGAACCCGGCCGGCACAAACAGCGGCAGCATATAGGTCGCAAAAAACAGCACGGTGATCAGCGGCACGCCGCGCCAGAGCTCGATGAAGGCGGTCGAAAATATTCGAATCAGCGGGATCGTCGAACGCCGCCCCAGCGCGAGCGCTATGCCAACCGGCATTGACGCGACGATGCCCGTCACCGACACTACCAGCGTCACCAAGAGACCACCCCAGAGCCGCGTATCGACCACCGGCAACCCGCCGTGGTCGAGGCCCATCATCGCGATGATAATTCCAAGGCCCGCAAACGTCACAAGGCTCGTGATCAGCGGGCGCCAGCCAGCGCGCGTGCCGCCGTTCAGCCAAAACAACAGGGTCGAGACAATCGCGGCCGTCAACGCAAAGTCGATCCAGACCGGACGGCTTGAGGTGAGAATTTGATCGCGCAGCCACGTCAACGGCGAAATCAGATAATGGAGGGCGAGGCCTGTTTGAGCAACCAGCCATCCCAGCCATTTCAGCATCAATCCGGCAATCGCAATTGAATCGCCCAACGATGCGCCGGCGCGCGACAACACCGAGCCCGCGTCGGCGATGCTGCTGGCCAATCCCGACAACAAACCGACGGTCCAGCTGACGCCGAAGCCCTCAAGACCGCCGCCATGCAGCAGGAAAAAAGCGACCGCCGGAAATGCAAGGAAAAACAGGCCGGCGTTGATTCCCTTGGCCGGAATCCGCGGAATCAACAGCGGCAGCAGCAGGACCGCGGCGAGGATGAAGGTCAAATTGACCCGCCACCGCTCCGGCTCCGGGTAGAAGCCATAGATGAACTGGCTGAATTTTGCCTGGATGAACGGCCAGCAGGCGCCAACGGGATGGCCGACATTTTCGGCGAGACATGCCGTGCGGTCCTTGCCGCTCCAGACCGCATCGATCAGCAGGAACTTGATTGTGGGAACCAAGACGAACCACAGCAGCAATGCGCTCACGATCGTGATCAAGATGTTGGTTGGCGAATTGAACAGCCGCGTGCGCAGAAAGCCGATGAAGCCGGTCGTCTTTACCGGCGCGGGACGTTCGGGCACGAGGTCCTGACGGACGAAAGCGGAAACCGCAATGTCGTTCATGAGCCGAGGCTCCGTCCGAGCCGCCAACCGTAGAAGCTCATGATCGCGCTTGTCACCAGCGAGATCAGGAGATAGACGCCCATGGTGATGCCGATGATTTCGATCGCCTGCCCGGTCTGGCTCAGCGTCGTGCCGGCAAAGACTGAAACCAGGTCGGGATAGCCGATTGCTACCGCCAGTGACGAATTCTTGGTCAGGTTGAGATACTGGTTGGTGAGCGGCGGCAGGATGACCCGCAACGCCTGCGGAATTACGATCAACCGCAGCACCGAGCCCCGCTGCAGCCCGAGCGAGGAGCCGGCCTCCATCTGTCCCTTATGAACGGCAAGAATGCCGGCACGCACGATCTCGGCGATGAAGGCCGCGGTATAGGTTGAGAGCGCCAGCGTCAACGCGACAAATTCCGGAATGACGCGCGAGCCGCCGGAAAAATTGAACCCCTTGAGCACGGGCACTTCAAATGTCACCGGCGCGCCAAAGATCAGCGCACTCAGAAGCGGAAGGCCGACCAGCAAACCCAGCGCGTAGGGCCAGACCTTGATCAGCTTGCCGTGTTGGAAGAGTTGCCAGCGCGAATAACGCCACAAGCCGACCGAGACGACAATCGCCATCAAGACAGCCAGCACAAACGGGTCGAAACCGGCATCGCCGATCGGCTTTGGAATCACCAGGCCGCGATTGCTGAGAAAGAAACTGCCGAACAGCGCGATGCTTTGCCGTGGATTGGGAAGCGCAGCCAGCACCGCCAGATACCAGAACAGGATCTGGAACAGGAGCGGCAGATTGCGCACCAGTTCGACATAGCCGCCGGAGATTCGCGCCAACAGCCAGTTCGGCGACAACCGGCCAAG
>DASQOU010000208.1:0-11546 GCA_035644295.1 Bradyrhizobium sp. | reverse complement strand
GGTCCTCGACCGAGCGCTTGCAAAGCCAACAGACCGGCGAGCGGACGGGGTCAAGGCCGTCAGCCGCGCACGCGGGGGCGCGCCAGCGCCAGCCTTGAGGCCGGACGTTCACCGGTCTACTTCCAGCACAGTTGCTCTGATCTTTAGCGGGCCGGATGTTCCAGCAAAACTCGCGCGGATTGCGCGGCGAGAATGCGGGGGTGTGTTTGCTGCTGTTTGAAATTCGAAACCGGTGTGTGCGACGCGGTCCGCGACCTTGCCCGCAAACCCCACTCGTCATGCCCGGGCGCCTGTCCCCGACTTGATCGGGGATGATCCGGGCATCCATCCATCCTCACAAGAAGCCTTTTCTCGAAGGGGGATGGATCACCGGGTCAAGCCCGGTGATGACGAGCGCAAGCGCTCGTCAGTTCAACACCCGCTTCGCCTCGGGGCTGTCGAGTGAAAAGGTCGGCACGTCGATCTCGAACTTCTCGCCGCTCTCGCTGACCATTTGATAACGCCCGGCCATGAATCCCGACGCGGTCGGAAGTGGTACGCCAGAGGTATATTCGAAGCGTTCACCCGGCGCCAACACCGGCTGCTCGCCGACCACCCCTTCGCCGCGGACTTCCTGCTTGCGCCCCGTGGCATCGGTGATGATCCAGTGCCGCGTGCGCAGTTGTACTGTCTCATTGCCCGAGTTGGTGATGACGATGGTGTAGGACCAGAAATATTGGTTTTTCTCGACTGACGAGCGTTCCGGCATGAAGTTCGGCTCGACTGTAACTTCGATCTGGTGGGTGATGGCGCGGTACATGCAGATGGTCTTCCAAAATCATGCGCCATCATAGCCAATAGTTTTGGCAGAACCAATCGCGCTGCGCCGCCGATGGACGCCCCTCCGACCCGGTTCCGATCGTCGTTTTACCACAGTTCGGAGCCAGAGCATGAGCCAGAAGCGCGGGATCCCTGCGGGCCGGCGGCTTGCTTGCAACGCAGACGCCTATACTATCGCCATGCAGGCCTTTGGGCCTCCTGCACAACACGGTGCAAGATGACTTCAGTAGCCGATCAAGTCGCCGGACCACCGCTCGCCACACCGGATGTGGTCGCGCGCGACGCGGCTGTGTCGCCGCCGCCAGCGATTACGGTTCCGGCTGCCGGCGAGCGCGAACTGCGGCTCGATCTGTTCCGCGGGCTTGCGCTGTGGCTGATCTTTATCGATCACCTGCCACCCAATCTTTTGACCTGGTTCACGATCCGCAATTACGGATTTAGCGACGCCACCGAAATTTTCATTTTTATCTCGGGCTATACGGCGGCGTTTGTCTATGGCCGCGCGATGAACGATGCCGGCGTTGTGGTTGCGACCGCACGCATCCTGCGGCGGGTCTGGCAGATTTATGTCGCGCACGTGTTTCTGTTCACGATCTTCCTCGCGGAAATCTCCTACGTCGCGACCAGGTTCGAGAACCCGCTGTACACGGAAGAAATGGGCATCATGGATTTTCTCAAGGAGCCGGACGTCACCATCGTCCAGGCCCTGCTCCTGAGATTTCGCCCGGTGAACATGGACGTGCTGCCGCTCTACATCGTGCTGATGTTATTCCTGCCGATCATCCTGTGGCTGATGAAATGGAGCGCTGACCTCACGCTGGCGCTCTCGGTCGCGCTCTATGCCGTCACCTGGGAATTTGACCTCTATCTGTCGGCCTATCCAAACGGCTTCTGGGCTTTCAATCCATTCGCCTGGCAATTGTTGTTCGTGTTCGGTGCCTGGTGCGCGCGAGGCGGTGCCCAGCGGATGTCGCGGATTCTTTCATCGCCGATCACGTTGTGGATTTCGTTCGCTTACCTGTTTGCGGCGTTCTGCGTCACGCTGACATGGTATTGGCCGCAGCTGAGCTATCTGATGCCGCGCCGGCTCGAGCAATGGATGTATCCCATCAGCAAGACGGATCTCGACGTGCTCCGGTTCGCGCATTTCCTGGCACTCGCCGCCGTGACCGTGCGCTTTCTGCCCCGGGATTGGCCCGGACTGAAATCGCCCTGGCTGCGGCCGCTGATCCTGTGCGGCCAGCACTCGCTGGAGATATTCTGCCTCGGCGTGTTCCTGGCGTTCGCCGGGCATTTCCTGCTGGCGGAGCTTTCGGGCGGCGCTGGGTTGCATTTCGTTATCAGTATTTCCGGAATCCTGATTATGTCGGCCGCCGCATGGCTGTTTTCGTGGTATAAGCATTCCGCCGACAAGAGTGCGTCCCGAAACAAGGGCACCGGCGGCAACGCCGATATGGCGGGAGGGGGGGCATGAAGTCCGACTCAGGGCTCATCCTGGGATTGATCGTGCTGGCCGGTCTTTTGACCGCTGCGCCGGCGCGAACTGAGGATGCGCCCGAGAGTTGCCAGGTTCCCGACTACCTTCTCGCGAGCGAGGGTGCCCTTCCCAAGGTCGCGGAGGCCTTAAAAGGCGGCCATTCGCTGGACATTCTGGTCATCGGCAGCCGTTCGTCGACCATCAGTCTGAACCCGAATATCTCGGATGCCACCGCCTACCCCGGCCGGTTGCAAATCGCGCTGAAACAGAAACTGCCGCTGATCGCGGTCAATCTGTCCGTAGAAATACAGGCCAAGAAAACCGCCGAGGAGGTCGTGGCAGTTCTTCCCAAGTTAATGGAGAGTAAAAAGCCGACCTTGGTCATATGGCAGACCGGCACCGTCGATGCTATGCGATCCATCGATCCGGAGGATTTTCGCGCTGCGGTCCACGAAGGCCTTGTTGCGCTGCAAGATGGCGGCGCCGACGTGATTTTAATGAATCCGCAATATAGTCCCCGCACGGAAACGATGATTTCTGCCTCGCCTTACCTAGATAATATGCGGGTGGTGGCACAACAGCACGAGATTCCCCTGTTCGATCGCTTCACCATCATGCGGTACTGGAACGAGTCGGGAGAGTTTGACCTGTTCAGCACATCGCATGGCGTTGAGCTTGCAAAGCGGGTCCACGATTGCCTCGGACGTGCGCTCTCGCAATTTGTGATCGATGCCGCTCACCCCAACCCGGCCCAGCAGAATTGAGGACCCAGGATTTATGGCGCGTATGAGTTGTCACCGCCCTTTTTACGGAACGACATGGCTGGTTGTGCCCGCAGTCGCGGCGCTCGTGCTGCTGACGCCGGCGATCACGCCGCTACACGCGCAGGGCGCCCAGCAGGCCGCACTGGGCGAAGGCACCAAATCCGACGGCGCCAAATCTGACAGCGTCAAGCCGGCTGCATCGACCACCGACAAGACCGAAGCTGGCAATGTTGCATCTGTCGACCAGGCCAATCCGGCGCAGACTCTCACCGACAAGGCGATCGAAAAGGTGAAGCAGGTCGCGAAATCGGCCAACGACATTTTCAGCCGCGTGCCCTGCCTGGCGCCGAAAGGCGCCGCCAAATCGATGGGCTCGTTGCCGCATGTGGCGGGCAAGCTGGCTGCCGGCGAGCCCGTGGTGATCGTCGCATTCGGATCGTCCTCGACGGCCGGCTACGGCACGACGTCACCCGAATTCACCTACCCAAACCGGCTGGCGTCACAGCTGCGCCGCAAATATCCGAGCGCCGACATCACCGTGATCAATCGCGGCAAGGGCGGCGAGGACGCGCCCGAAATGATGAAGCGGCTGCAGCTCGAGGTGATCGACATGAAGCCCGATCTCGTGATCTGGCAGGTCGGCACTAACGCCGTGCTGCGCAACCTCGATCCTACCGAGACCGCAAAGTTGGTGGAGGACGGCGTCGCGCGCATTCAGGCTGCGGGCGCCGATCTCGTGTTGGTCGATCCGCAATATTCTCCGAGAGTCAACGAGCATGCCGAAAGCGCAAACCAGATGGTGAAACTGCTCGGCAAGGTCGCCCAGCTTCGCCATGTTGGCGTTTTTCCGCGCTTTGAGGTGATGCGGCAATGGCATGAGAGCCAGGCGCTGCCGATCAACAGTTTCGTGATTGCCGACGGCTTGCACATGAATGATTGGGGCTATGCCTGCTTCGCCCAGTTGCTTGGCGACGACATCATCAGGTCCGTCGGTCAGATCAAGCTCGGTGTCAACGTGCCGTCCAACGTGCAGACCTACCGGCCGATGTGAGACGAGGTTCGTGTCCCGGACGCGGTGCAGCGTACTTCACGCTGCTCCGCAGAGCCGGGACCCAATCCTCACAGGATGGACCCCGGATCAGCAGCGCACCACGCCCGCTAGTGCGTGCGCGCGGCGCAGCATCCGGGGCACACTCACGCCTTTGCCAGCGCCGCGTGCAAATCCTCGATCAGATCGTCAGGGTGCTCGAGGCCAGCCGAGAATCTGACAAAGCCTTCGCTGATGCCAAGCTCGGCGCGCGCCTGCGGCGTCAGCCGTTGATGCGTAGTGGTGGCCGGATGGGTGACGAGGCTCTTGGCATCGCCGAGATTGTTCGAGATCCGCGCAAGCTTCAGCGCGTTGAGCGTGCGAAACGCCCCCGCCTTGCCGCCCTTGACCTCGAAGCCCACGAGCGTCGATCCGGCGCGCATCTGTTTCTTGACGAGCTCCGCCTGCGGATGGTCGGCGCGGCCCGGATAGATCAGCCGCGAGATTTTCGGATGCCGCGCCAGCGCTTCCGCCACCGCCGCTGCGGTGTCGGTCTGGGCGCGGACCCGGACCGCCAGCGTCTCCAGCCCCTTGAGCAAGACCCAGGCGTTGAACGGCGACATCGACGGCCCGGTCTGGCGCATGAACGTATGGACATGCTCGGCGATGAATGCTTCCGACGACAGGATGATCCCGCCGAGGCAGCGGCCCTGACCGTCGATGTGCTTGGTCGCGGAATACACCACGACGTCGGCGCCGAGCTCAAGCGGGCTCTGCCAAATCGGCGTCGCGAATACATTGTCGACGATCAACCGCGCCCCGCCCTGATGCGCGATCTCGGCGATGGCGCCGATGTCGAGCACGTCGAGTGTCGGGTTGGTCGGGCTCTCCAGGAACAGGCTCCTGGTGTTGGGCCTCATCGCACGCTTCCACTGCTCGAGATCGAGGCCGTCGACCAGCGTCGAGGCAATGCCGTAGCGCGGCAGCAAATCTTCCACCACATAGCGGCACGATCCGAACAATGCTTTCGCGGCCACCACATGATCGCCGGCCCGAAGCGGCGCAAGCACGGCCGTGGTCACCGCGGCCATGCCGGTCGCGGTGGAGCGGCCGGCTTCGGCGCCTTCGAGCTCGACCATCCGGCGTTCGAACATCGCAATGGTCGGATTGGAATAGCGCGAATAGATGTAGCCGGGGTCATCGCCCTTGAAGCGCGCCTCGCATTGTTCCGCGCTGTCGTAGACATAGCCTTGGGTGAGAAACAGCGCCTCGGATGTTTCGCCGAATTCCGAGCGGATGGTCCCGGAATGGACCAGCCGGGTCTCGGTACGGTAGCGGGTGGTTGATGGCGCAGGCGTGGCAGATTTGGACATGTGACCTCCGTCGTGACCACCCTTAAAAATGGTCACAAAAAACCGGCCTGGAAAAATTCCACAGGCCGGGATCACACTGTCCCCGGCCTGTTTAGCGACTTGTTTAACGTGGCTGCAAGCCGGCCGGCTCAAATCACCACGGGATAAGTCATGCTGATATTCGCTTGCGCCCTTTCCGTCAAGGCGACCATCGGATAACCGATAAAAGTCCATTTTCAGCGCTAGTGTGGTGGTTCAGAAGTTCTCTTCACTCCAGCCGCGCCACCGTCAAGAGAACCTCTGAACCAAATCCACACTAGAATCATAGATTTCTAGTGTCCTTTCGAATTAGAAGTTCGCTAAGAGGGTGCTGCGAAGTATGGCGAACTTCGAATTCGGGACACCAGATGGCTTGGTCATCTTTGAGGACCCGATCGTGACCTTCACGTTTCCGCCCGGCGCCAATGGCATCCTGCCCGACCGCATGATCGCGGCGATGGCGGATGCCGGCCTGATCCTGCCGGACTACCCGTTTGTCGAAAGCCAGATCCAGCCAGCGAGCCTCGATCTGCGTCTTGGCGACATCGCCTATCGGGTGCGGGCAAGCTTTTTGCCGGGGCCGGGCGCCACGGTGGCCGAGCGCATCGACGAATTGAAGCTGCACGAGATCGATCTCACCGACGGCGCGGTGCTGGAGACAAATTGCGTCTACATCGTGCCGCTTCTGGAGTCGCTCGCGCTGCCGGCGGAAATCGTCGCTGCCGCCAATCCGAAGAGCTCGACCGGGCGGCTCGACGTGTTCACCCGCGTGATCGCAGACGGCACCCGGCGCTTCGACATGATCGGCGCGGGTTACCACGGCCCGCTTTATGCGGAGATCAGCCCCAAGACGTTTCCGGTGCTGTTGCGCGAAGGCTCGCGGCTGAGCCAAGTGCGCTTTCGTACCGGCGATGCCATTTTGAACGCCGATGAACTCGACGCGCTGCACGTGCTGGAACGGCTGGTCGATGCGACCGACGCCGATCTCAACAACGGCGTGGCGCTGAGCGTCGACCTCTCAGGCGAGAACGCCAAGGGCTTCGTCGGCTATCGCGCCAAGCGGCACACCGGCGTGGTCGATATCGACCGCCGCGGCGGCTATGCGGTCGACGAATTCTGGGAGGCGATATCGGCGCGGCCCGATGGCAGCCTCATTCTCGATCCCGGCGAGTTCTATATTCTGGCCTCGAAAGAGGCCGTTCAGGTGCCGCCGGATTACGCCGCGGAGATGGTGCCGTTCGATCCGCTGGTCGGCGAATTTCGCGTGCATTACGCGGGCTTCTTCGATCCGGGCTTCGGCTATGCCGGCGCCGGCGGAAAGGGTTCGCGCGCGGTATTGGAGGTACGCTCGCGCGAGGTGCCCTTCATCCTCGAGCACGGCCAGATCGTCGGGCGCCTGGTCTACGAAAAAATGCTGGCGCGGCCCGACGCCCTCTACGGCCAGCGCATCGGATCGAACTACCAGGCGCAGGGCTTAAAGCTCTCCAAGCATTTTCGGGTATGATCGCAAGAACTCCTGGGTTTGACGCGGCAGCCTGGGGCTGCACCGGCGGAACGATGCGCCACGCCAGACCGTCACCTCCTGCGATGCAGCAAAAATAGCGGCCTCGGCGAGATGTGGCTTTCGGTCGCCGCGCGCTGACTATAGCATCGCCCCCAAGAAGAACCGATGAGAACCGGTTCGCACGGGCGAGCAAACAACCAGTCAGGGGATGCTTCAATGGCTATGGCAGTCACACAAGGGACGTTGTCCGATTCCGATCATAGCGCGCAGTTGCGCAAGGCGGTGATCGCCTCCACCATCGGCACCGCCATCGAGTGGTACGACTTCTTCCTCTATGGTACCGCTGCCGGGCTGATCTTTGGCAAGCTCTACTTTCCCAACGAGGACGCGCTGACCGCAACGCTGGCGGCCTTCGGCACCTATTTCATCGGCTTCGTCGGGCGCCCGATTGGTGCGGCGATATTCGGTCACTACGGTGATCGGATCGGCCGCAAGGCGACGTTGATCGCTACCCTTTTGTGCATGGGTATCGCGACCTTCCTGATCGCGTTCGTGCCCACTTATTCCTCGATCGGCATCTGGGGCGCGGTTATCTTGACAGTGTTGCGGATGCTTCAGGGCATCGGCGTGGGCGGCGAGTGGGGCGGCTCGGTGCTCTTGGCGATGGAATGGTCGCGCACCCACGGTCAACGCGGGCTGGTGGCATCCTGGCCGCAATTCGGCGTGCCCTGCGGCCTGTTCCTGTCAAACCTTGCTGTCCTCGCATTCAGCCAATTAACCGGCGATCAGTTCCTCACCTGGGGCTGGCGGATTCCTTTCGCGCTCTCGATCGTTCTCGTCGGCGTCGGACTGTGGATTCGCCTTGGCATTCTCGAGACGCCGGTATTCCAGCAGCTTCTGGACAACAAGAAGATCGAGAAGACTCCGATAGTCGAGGTCTTCAAGAAGCATCCGAAGGAGATATTGCTGTCGGCCCTGCTGCGGGTGTCCGAGCAGGCGCCGTTCTATATCTTCACCGCCTTCATCTTCGCCTACGCGGTCGGCACCTTGAAAATGTCGCGCGATCTGATCCTGATCGCGGTGCTGGTTGCCTCTTGCGTGTCGTTCGTCACCATCCCGCTTTCGGGCCACATCTCCGACCGGATTGGGCGCAGGAAGATGTATCTGATCGGCGCGGCGACGGTGGGCGTGTTCGGCTTCCTGTATTTCGGAATGGTGGACACCGCAGTTCCGTCTTTGGTGTTCATCGCGATCGTGCTGTCACTGATCCCGCATGACATGCAATATGGGCCGCAGGCGGCTTTGATCGCAGAGGCCTTTACGCCGCGATTGCGCTACAGCGGGGCTTCGCTGGGCTATCAGCTCGCTTCGGTGATTGCCGGCGGTCCAGCGCCCCTGATCGCAACGGCGCTGTTCGCCACCTATCACTCAGGCTACGCGATTTCCTTATATATCGCGGCTTGCGCGGTCGTAAGCCTTGTCGCGGCGTCGTTCATGCCTGACTACACCGGCCAGGACATTTCGAAGGAGTATGACGACTGACACCGATGGAAGTGGGTTTGGGCTGATCCAGTCTCATGTCGTCATGGTGAGATGCGCGAAGCCGCGCATCTCACCATGCGGGTGACGTTCATCGCCCCGCCGACTTCGCCGCCGGCGTCACGCGCCAGACCGCGTTGCCGACATCGTCGGCCACCAGCAGCGCGCCCTGCTTGTCGATCGCGACGCCGACCGGCCGTCCCTGCGCTTCGCCGTCCTCGTTGAGGAATCCGCTCAGCACGTCCTGCGGCTTGCCGGAGGGCATGCCGTTGGTGAACGGCACGAAGATCACCTTGTACCCGGCGCGCGGTTTCCGATTCCACGAGCCATGCTGGCCGATGAAGGCCCCATTGGCCATTTCAGGCGGAAACAGCTTGCCGGTGTTGAAGGCCAGTCCAAGGGAAGCCGTGTGCGCGCCAAGTGCATAATCTGGCGCGATCGCCTTCGCCACCAGTTCGGGCCGCTGCGGTTGGACGCGGACATCGACATGCTGACCGTAATAGCTGTACGGCCAGCCGTAAAATCCACCGTCCTTCACCGAGGTCATATAGTCGGGCACCAGATCGTTGCCGAGTTCGTCGCGTTCGTTGACGACGACCCACAACGCGCCGCTTTGCGGTTGCCATGCTGGACCGTTCGGATTGCGAAGCCCCGAGGCGAACACGCGCCACTTGCCGGTGGCGCGATCGACTTCGAGGACGGCGGCGCGATTGGTCTCGGCCTCCATGCCGTTTTCGCCGGTATTGCTGTTGGAGCCGACGGTGGCATAGAGCTTTGAGCCGTCGCGACTCGCGATCAGATCCTTGGTCCAGTGATGGTTGAGGGTGCCCGCCGGCAGGTCCACCAGCTTGACGCCCGGCGTGGTAATTTTGGTATCGCCGGTCCGGTAAGGGAATTTCAAGATGGCATCGGAAGCGGCGACATAGAAGTCGTTGCCGACCAGCGCCATGCCAAATGGCGAATTCAGCCCTTCGAGAAAGACGGTCTTGGTTTCGGCGACGCCGTCGCCATTCGCATCGCGCAGCAGCGTGATGCGATTGGCGCTCACCGTATCGGCGCCGGCGCGGCCCATCACCATTTTCGTGATCCAGCCCTTGACGCCCTTTTCCTCGTCCGGCCTCGACGGCGCGTTGGTCTCGGCCACCAGAACGTCACCGTTCGGCAGCACAAAAAGCGTGCGCGGGTGATCAAGCCCGGTGGCGAACGCATTGACGGCCATTCCATTGGCGGCAACGGGCTTGCTACCGGCACGCCAGCCGATCGCTTTGGCGACGTTGACCGTGGGTAATAAGGAGTTTTCCGGTGCGGGCAGGGTAGGCGAGGGTCCAAATGTCTGTTCGGTGGCGGCGGTGTCCTGCTCGTTGCAGGCGGCGAGCGAAAAGGCCAATCCCGCGATACAAGCCGCCAGCAGAAGATTTTTGGAGAGCAGAAAATGTTTGCGCATGCTTGTTTCCCCTATATGGCGATACAATACGAGAAACCGGCGCGTGTTGACAGCATCAGCCGTGATTTCGGATGAAATTAAAGGCGCGGCCTGCTCGCGACTGACAAGCAAAACCTCGACAAGACCTGGGGGTAAAAATGACGGGAGCGCAACAGGATGCGCGGGAGGCCGAATGGCACCGATGGCGAAGCGTCGCCGAGCTCTATCATGCCTATTTCACCGGCCTTATTCTTAGCGTGGTGACGCGGCGCGGAACATCTGATGCCGCGGAGTTCGTGTTTCGGGTGTTTCGCCGCCAGCAGCAGGAGCGTTTCCTGCCTGGCTTGGAAAAGCTCGGCCTCAGCCATTTGCCGCCGGCGGTGGCGGCCGCACAATATCATTATCTTTCCAATTGGATCGGCGGCGTTTGCGTCGAATACATGTACGAGTCGGACCGCAAGGCCTGGATCCGTTATCCGCCGCCGCGCTGGATATGGAAGGGGACCGCGATCTGCGGCGTGCCCGGCGAGGTTTCACGGGCGATGTTGCGAGGCTGGCACGCCAATAACGGCGTCGCGCTCGGCAATCCCAGGCTCGGCTTCGTCTGTACCAAACAAAGTGTGGACGGCCAGGATGGGCTCGAAGGTTATTACTGCGAATACGACCAGGCGATCGAGATCGATCAGCGCCTGGTGTTCGCGCGTCACCTTGAAGCGCCACCGTTCGATGCCGCAAACGCCCCCGCATTGCCGGTCGTGAACTGGCCGAAGCCGAGACTTGAAAAGGCCCATCGGAATTACGCCATGGAATATGTGCGGACCGCGGCACCTGTCATGGTTCAGCTGTTCGGTCCTGAAGATGCCGCTTATCTGCTGCATCTGACAGGCAAGTTGATCGGCATGCAGTATTTCGACGAGATCGCGCGCGGCTTCTCCGCGCCCAGAGGAAATTCAGGAGCGTTTGCGGCGTTCCTGCGCGCGCTGCTTGAAGCGCAGGGCGATTTGGCCGACATCACCCAGTCCGGCGGCGTCACCGAAATCAGGCAACAGACGTGGCAACTGATGTCCGGCGTTGTCGATTATCACCCGGCCTGCGCGAGCGTTCTGCAAGGATTGTTCGAAGGCCTGGCAGCCGGCTGTGGCCGGCACATTGCCGTCACGATGCGAGCGGCGGCCGGCGGAGTGCCGCCCTTCGCCTGGTCGATCGGCTGATCAAACCCGCTTCGCTGGCGCTGCAAGGGTGATTGCGCAGGCTGGCCATGCGTATCGCGCACTGGCCACGCACCGGATCGGTGTTAGGAAAACGGCGCGGCCGGCGAAGAATCGGCCAGCCGCGCGGGAGAAGAAATGTCCGATATCGGTGGCGCCGCAATTGCTGTGGCCGGTGACAATGAGACTCCGGTCCTTCCGGCCGCGGCGCTTGCGAAAAACGCTTTGACGGATGGCCCGATCCTGCGCACGCTGTTGTGGCTGGCCTGGCCTAACGTCATCGCGCTCAGCGCCGGCACCTGCGTGGTCATCGCCGAGACTTCCTACATCGGCCGGCTTGGCGTCGAGCCGCTGGCGGCAATGGCGCTGGTGTTTCCGTTCGTGGTCCTGACCA
>DASQOU010000207.1:0-25371 GCA_035644295.1 Bradyrhizobium sp. | reverse complement strand
ATATCTGATCGAGCCGTGCATCGCAGGCGTGGAAGCCACCTGTGGCGTGCTGGAGCAGCCGGACGGCGCGGTGTTTTCGTTGCCGCCGATCGAGATCGTCCCGGCCGAAGGCGCCTTCGACTACACCGCCAAATATCTGCTTAAGTCGACGCAAGAAATCTGCCCAGGACGCTTTTCGCCCGAGATCAGCGGGCAGATCATGGACCGGGCGCTGCGGGCCCACCGCGCGCTCTCCTGCTCCGGCTATTCCCGAACCGATTTCATCGTCTCAGACAAGGGACCGATCTATCTGGAAACCAACACCTTGCCGGGCCTGACCAAGGCCTCGCTCTACCCGAAGGCGCTCAAAGCGCAGGGGATCGATTTTGCCGACTTCCTGCGCGATCAGATTGTGCTGGCTGAACGACGCGCGCAAAGGTAACGGCGGCTAATGCCTTACGTCTGCGGGCGCGCAAATCAATTCGTTACCAAATTACTAACGTTACCCGCCAAAGCCTTCATCGGGCACGTCAAAACGCGCTCTGCTCAGACCTCATTTACCCTTTGTTTACCAGGAAGTCCGAAGGTCACGCTGGCGGCGCATGTGGCGCTTGGCTGCCGGGGCGTGAGTGGTTTGCGGATTTCCGCTTTCCGCGACCGCATCGAGGGGACAGGTGGCCTCTTCCGCCGTGAGGTCCTTATCACCCAGCCCGGCACGACCGAGACGTCATTTGGACCGGGCTCGCAATATTTGCGCGCACAACGTTGATGAGCTTGTGCAATGAATGGTGGAGGACGTCTCGCCCGGTCGCAGAGATCGCCGAGGCCCCAAGCTGACCTGAAAGCGGCCGCCTTAGGCGTCATTGTGCTGCTGCGCGAGTGGTGGGGCGCGAGGCGTTCGCCCGCGACAAGCCGTCTTGGCCGTGACGAGCCGCCTCGCCTGATCGCGCTGCTGCAGCGTTATTTGCCGCGCCGCACCGGCATTACCGCCACCGCGCTGTTGCTCCTTTGCAGCGCCGGTCTCGGCATTGTCAAGGGTGGCCATCTCGAGCAATTCATCGCAGGCCTGAGCGATGCCCGCAATGCGCTGGCCAATTCGGCCGGATTTCGGATCACCACGGTCGCGATCAACGGCCGCCGAGAACTCTCGCAGGACGAGGTGCTCGCGACCGGCGGCGTCAATGGCCGCTCCTCGCTGCTGTTTCTCGATGCAGCCTCAGTGCGCGACAAGTTGAGAGCCAATCCCTGGATCAGCGAAGCGACGGTGCAAAAGCTTTATCCCGGCCAGCTCCGGATCGATATCGTCGAACGCACGGCCTTCGCGCTGTGGCAGCGGGACGGCCGCCTGTCGGTGATTTCAGATGACGGCGCGGTGCTCGAGCCTTACGTGCCCCGCCGCTTCCTGTCGCTGCCGCTGGTGGTGGGCAAGGGTGCGGAAACCCATGCAAAAGATTTCCTGATGCTGCTCGCGCGCTATCCGCGGGTCAATTCGGCGACCAAAGCCGCCGTCTTCGTCGGCGAGCGGCGCTGGAATCTCAGGCTCAAGGACGGTCTCGATATCCGCCTGCCGGAAAATGAGGTCGGCAACGCGCTGGCGACCTTGAGCACGCTCGACAAGGAGGAGCGGCTGTTCTCCCGCGATATCGTCGCCGTCGACATGCGGCTGCCGGACCGATTGACCGTGCAATTGTCCGAAGAAGCGGCCAAGGCCCGCGAAGAATTGTTCAAGGAGAAGAAGCCGAAGAAGAAAGTCGGCGACGCATGAGCGGCTTGTCTCGCAACCAGACGCCGAAGACGCGCCCGATGCCGCAGAATCGCACTGCGCTCGTGGCCTCCCTCGATATTGGCACCAGCAAGATCGCCTGCATGATCGCGCGGCTTAAGCCGTGCCCGCCCAGCGACGCCCTGCGCGGACGCAGCCATGCGGTCGAGCTGATCGGGTACAGCCAGATCCAGTCGCGCGGCGTCAAGGCCGGCGCGGTCGTCGATCTCGTCGAATGTGAACAGGCGGTGCGCCAGGCGGTCGCGCTTGCCGAGCGCATGGCCAAGGTCCGCGTCGAATCGGTCTTGCTGTCAGTCTCGGCCGGACGGCTACAGGGTCAAATGATCGAGGCGGCGGCCGACATTCGGGGCGGCGCCGTCACGTCGGCCGACGTCGGGCGGGTCACCTCCGCCGGCATGTACCACGCCACCGGGGAGGGCCGTACCGTGCTGCACGCGCTGCCGGTCGGCTACACGATCGACGGCGTCAAGGGCGTTCGCGACCCCA
This sequence comes from Bradyrhizobium sp., assembly GCA_035644295.1. Taxonomy (GTDB): domain Bacteria; phylum Pseudomonadota; class Alphaproteobacteria; order Rhizobiales; family Xanthobacteraceae; genus Bradyrhizobium. The sequence continues at coordinate 23,123 of DASQOU010000207.1, read as the reverse complement.
AAGGGATGCTGGCGCGGCAATTCGGCGTCGACATGAATGTCGTCACGGTGGACGCCACCGTCGCCAAGAACCTGATGCTGGTGGTCGAGCGCTGTCACCTCAATGTCGAGGCCATGACGGCCAGTCCCTATGTGGCGGGCCTTTCGGTCCTGACCGACGACGAGGCCGATCTCGGCGCTGCGGTGGTGGAAATGGGGGCGGGAACCACCACGATCGCGACCTATTCCGGGGGCCGCTTCGTGCATGCCAGCGGGTTTGCGGTCGGCGGCCACCACATCACCATGGACCTTGCCCGTGGCTTGAGCGCGTGCATTGCAGATGCCGAGCGAATCAAGACGTTATATGGCACGGTGCTGACCGGCGGGTCCGACGCGCGTGAGTTGATGTCCGTGCCGTCCGCCGGCGACGACGATCAGGATGTGCCGCAGATCGTGTCCCGCGCCACGCTGGCGAATATCGTTCGGCACCGCGCCGAGGAGATTTTTGAAATGGTCAGGGATCGGCTCGCGGATTCGCCCTTTGCGGCAGAGCCGAAGGCGCGAGTTGTGTTGAGCGGTGGGGCTTCGCAGCTCACCGGCACCCTGGAACTTGCAGCCCGGATCCTTGGCCGGCCGGTGCGCATCGGCCGTCCGCTCGGCTTCGGCCGGCTTCCCAATGAGGCGAAGAGCGCGTCGTTCGCGGTTCCCTCGGGTCTCCTGGTCTACCCCCAATACGCTCATCTTGAACACGTCGAACCGCGGCATACGCGGCAGCTCAGGACAGGGACTGACGGCTATTTCGGAAAGGTCGGACGATGGCTTCGAGAGGGCTTCTGATGAATCTTTTCCTTAACCCTTCGACTTTCACCAACCCCGCGGCCGTCGGCCGGGGCGAACCAACGCGCGCGTAATCGAGAGGCAAACATGGCACTCAATCTAACACCCCCTGATATCAGTGAGCTGAAGCCCCGGATTACCGTATTTGGCGTCGGCGGCGCCGGTGGCAACGCCGTCAACAACATGGTCACCGCCGGATTGCAGGGGGTCGATTTCGTCGTCGCCAATACCGACGCACAGGCGCTGACCATGTCGAAGGCGCCGCGCATCATCCAGATGGGAACGCAAGTCACCCAAGGCTTGGGAGCCGGCTCGCAGCCCGATGTCGGCGCCGCGGCGGCCCAGGAAGTCATCGATGAAATCCGCGATCATCTTTCCGGCGCCAATATGGTGTTCGTCACCGCCGGCATGGGTGGCGGCACCGGCACCGGCGCGGCGCCCGTGATCGCCAAGACCGCGCGCGAGATGGGGATCCTCACCGTCGGCGTGGTGACAAAACCGTTCCACTTCGAAGGCCAGCGCCGCATGCGTACCGCCGAATCCGGCATCGCCGAGCTCCACAAGGTGGTCGACACGCTTCTGATCATCCCGAACCAGAACCTGTTTCGGGTCGCCAACGAAAAGACCACCTTCGCCGACGCCTTCGCGATGGCCGACCAGGTGCTCTATTCGGGCGTTGCCTGCATCACCGACCTGATGGTCAAGGAAGGCCTGATCAACCTCGACTTCGCCGATGTCCGCGCCGTGATGCGCAAGATGGGCAAGGCGATGATGGGCACCGGCGAGGCTTCCGGCGAGAAGCGCGCGTTGACCGCGGCCGAGGCCGCGATCGCCAACCCGCTGATCGACGATTCCTCGATGAAGGGCGCCCGTGGCCTCTTGATCTCGATCACCGGCGGCAGGGACCTGACGCTGTTCGAGGTCGACGAAGCCGCGACCAGGATTCGCGAGGAGGTCGACCAGGACGCCAACATCATCGTCGGCGCCACCTTCGATGAGACGCTGGACGGCATCATCCGGGTCTCGGTCGTCGCCACCGGTATCGAACAGGCCCTGATTTCGCGCAACGCCAGTGCGGCGGCCAGCGTGACCAGCACCGTGGCCTCACATTCGGCTCCGGATTCCCGCCTTGCCGAGCTGACCGCGCGGCTTCGCGCCGATAACGCGCGGCTTGCCGAACGCGCCCAGAAAATCGAGACATCGAGCGCGGCGCAGCCGGTACCCGCCGCGCCGCAGCGCGCCTCCAACAACGTCGAACGCGCAGCGCTTGCGGCCATCGCCGCCGCGGTCGCGCCGGAGGCGCCGGCTCCGCTGCAGCCTGCATCCTATGGCGATGTCACGGTTCGCCCGATTGCGCAGAAGCCGACCTTGTTTCCGGATCATCATGATGTCGCCCCCGCGCCGGCTCCCGAGCCGGCGACACCCGACACCTTCATCCCGCAGGCGGCCGAACGCCCGCCGGTTCGCGCACCACGGATGCCCAAGTTGGAAGACCTGCCGATGCCCGCGCAGAATGAAATCCGGCAGGCTCGCGGGGAAGTCGACGAAGAGCACCCGCAAAAGACCCGGATGTCGCTGTTGCAGCGCCTGGCCAATGTCGGTCTGGGCCGGCGTGACGAGGAGACCGAGCCGCCGATTGCGGCCCGCGCCTCGGGTCCGGCCATGGCACCCTTGCCGCCGCTGCCAGAGCGAAAACCTCAACGCTCGGTCGCGCAGCAAATCGCAACCCAAGAGCCGGTATCAGAATACGCCAGACGCCCGGCGCCCCAGGGTTTGGACATCCACGGCCGCCCGGCGCCTGTTGCCTCAACGCCACAGGGCGACGACCATCTTGATATCCCGGCCTTCCTGCGCCGGCAGGTCAATTGAAGTTCGTTATCATTCGAACGAGACAAAAGGCCCCGGCTTTGCCAGCCGGGGCCTTGCTTGTTGGAAGGGCCGAGATAGCCTCAAACGACTGATATTAAATCATTAATTATGCATTTCATGTTGAGGTCAGAGAGCAGGAACTGGCCGTTTCGGCGGCGGAATTTGGTTAAGCCTTGGCGCGAATGCGGCAGAGATGGGGTAACAATCGGTAAAAAAGCGTGAGTTGGCGCGCTTTGGGGCAGTGACTATGGTCTGCCGTGACTTGGGGAACCTTTGAGACGATTCGGCGCGGAATTTGTGGCGTTTTGATCTCTTGGTAAGTCAGTGTGGGCATCTTTTCGGATGAAGTTTAGCCGGCAGACAACGCTTCGGTCGCAAGCAACCGTCATGGGTGTCGGTGTTCATTCCGGTTTGCCGGTAAGCCTGACCATCGGACCTGCATCCGTCGATGCAGGTTTTATTTTTGTTCGCACCGGTCTTGACGGCCGCGACCGCGAGGTTCCGGCCACCGCGGAATCCGTGATCGCCACCGAATTTGCCACCGTGCTGGGCGACCGCGAGGGCCCGCTGGTCTCCACCGCCGAGCACGTGCTGGCTGCCTTGCGCGGCATGGGGGTCGACAACGCCACCATTGAAATCGATGGCCCGGAAGTCCCGATCATGGATGGCAGCGCCACTGCCTTCGTCGCCGCGATCGATCAGGCCGGTATCGTCACCCAGTCGGCATCGCGGCGTTTTATCCAGGTGTTGAAGCCGGTGCAGGTCGCGATGGGCGATTCGTTCGGCGAGTTGCGGCCCTATGCCGCTGGTTTCCGCGCCGAGGTCGAGATTGATTTCGCCAACGCGGTGATCGGCCGCCAGCAATATACGCTGGATCTTTCCCCCGAACGGTTCCGCCGCGAGATTTGCCGCGCCCGGACCTTCGGCTGCATAAATGACGTGGCGCGGCTGTGGAGCGCGGGCTTTGCGCTCGGCGCCTCCTTCGAGAATTCCGTGGTGTTCGATGAGACCCGGCTGCTCAACACCGAGGGCCTCCGTTACGCCGACGAATGTGCGCGACATAAAGTTCTGGACGTGATCGGCGATCTCGCGCTCGCCGGCCTGCCTTTGCTCGGCGCCTATCGCTCGGTCCGTGGCGGCCACAAGCTCAACCACGCCGTGCTGACGGCCCTGATGGCCGATCGCAGTTCCTACAGGGTGGTCGAGGCTGAAACCGCGCGCCGTTCGCGCACCCACGCCGAGGTCGGCAGTGGCATGGTGGGCGGCATGGTCGCTCCCGCCTACGGTCCCGACGTGTCCTGACTTTCGCCTTCGAAATGTCCTGACTTTCGTCTCCGAAATGTCCTGACTTTCGTCTTCGAAATGTCCTGACTTTCGTCTTCGAAATGTCCTGAGCGTCCACTTGGACGTCTCCTGACTTTCGCCTCCAAATGTCCTGATCGACCCTGCGCTTGATTTGGCGTGGGTAACCATGATCGGCCGCAATCCCTCCGGACCGCCTTAATCCCGGCGAAATGCCTGCCTATTCGGTTGGTTAAGGGACTTTTTTTAGCTAAAAAGGGCCGGGTTGCGTCGCAGGGCGCCGCCGACGTTCACTGCGTCCGTGACCACGCTCAGGGCGCGCGGCGGGCACCGCACCACAGGCGTCAGGTCTTGATTCTATGTCGACAAAGCGCATGACGCTCGCACACCGCGAACCTTCGGCTGGTTGGGGCTTTCACCGGCTGGCGCGGCCGTTCCGTCTGGCCGCAGGCCTTGCCGTTCTCATGATCCCGCTGAGCGGATGCAGCTCCGTCAGCGAAGGGTGGGACAAGGTTTTCGCCAAGGACGACACTTTCGTCGAGGTGCCCGCGGAAAAGCTCTACAACGAGGGCTTGTTCCTGATGAACGAGAAGAAGGATCCGAAGGCCGCCTCGAAGAAATTCGAGGAAGTCGATCGTCAGCATCCTTATTCCGACCTGGCGCGCAAATCGCTGTTGATGTCGGCCTATGCCTTTTACACCGCCAACGACTACGACAGCTGCATTGGCGCGGCCACTCGCTACGTCACCTTACACCCGGGAAGTCCGGATGCGGCTTACGCGCAATTTCTGATCGCGGCCTCGCATTACGACCAGATTCCGGACGTCACGCGCGACCAGGGCCGCACCGAGAAAGCGGTCGCCGCACTTGAGGAAGTGGTCCGCAAATACCCGACCTCGGAATATGCCGTCAGCGCCAAGTCCAAGCTGGAAGGCGCGCGCGACCAGCTCGCCGGCCGCGAAATGAACGTCGGCCGCTACAATATGCAAAAGCGCAACTACACCGGCGCCATCAACCGCTTCAAGACCGTGGTCACCCAGTACCAGACCACGCGGCATGTCGAGGAAGCGCTGGCTCGGTTGACCGAGGCCTATATGGCGATCGGAATCGTCAGCGAGGCGCAAACCGCCGCTGCCGTGCTCGGGCACAATTTTCCCGACAGCCCCTGGTACAAGGACGCTTATAATCTTGTAAGGTCCGGCGGTCTCGAGCCGAGCGAGAATCAGGGCTCCTATATTTCCAAAGCCTTCAAGAAATTGGGTCTCGGGTAGCAGAGCGGATTTGACATTCGCTCGATGTTTGCCGCGGCTTCGTGAAGCGAATGTCAAATCCAAAGCTCCACCACCAACTTAATGTTTGCTAGTGGTCCTTTTGATTCTAACATTCGCGAAGTGCCTCCCGATCGGGGGCGAATGTTAGAATCGGACCACTAGGATTGTCTTCGCATGCTGGCGCGTCTTTCGATCCGTGACATCGTCCTGATCGAACGGCTCGATATCGAGTTTTCCCGCGGGCTTGCGGTGCTGACCGGGGAGACCGGCGCGGGCAAGTCCATCCTTCTCGACGCATTCGCGCTTGCGCTCGGCGGCCGCGGCGACGCCGGCCTGGTCCGACATGGCGCAGACCAGGGCCAGGTCACCGCGGTATTCGACGTCCCCAAGGGCCACCCGGCGGCCGTGATGCTGAGCGACAACGGGCTCGATGACACCGGTGAGATGATCCTGCGCCGCGTGCAATTGGCCGATGGCCGCACCCGCGCCTTCATCAACGATCAGGCGATCAGTGTGCAGACGTTGAAAGCGGTCGGCTCGGCCCTGGTTGAAATCCACGGCCAGCATGACGAGCGCGCGCTGGTCGACGCCTCGACCCACCGGCGCTTGCTCGACGCCTTTGCCGGCCTTGAGAAGGACGTCGCTGCGCTGGAGCAGCTTTGGGACGCGCGGCGCGCGGCCCACACCGTGCTCGACGAGCATCGCGCCGGGATGGAGCGCGCCGCGCGCGAGGCCGACTATCTGCGGCATGCCTCCGACGAGTTGAAGAAGCTTGCGCCCAAGGATGGCGAGGAGACCGCGCTCGCCGAGCGGCGCACGGCCATGATGCAGGGCGAGAAGATCGCCGCCGACCTGCGCGAGGCCCAGGAGGCCGTGGGCGGCAATCATTCGCCGGTGCCGGCATTGTCGGCGGCGGTGCGCCGGCTCGAGCGGCGCGCGGCCAATTCGCCTGCGCTGGTCGAGCCCGCGGTGAAGGCGATCGATGCCGCCATCAACGCGCTGGAGGAGGCCGACCAGCACCTTAACGCCGCGCTGATCGCCGCCGATTTCGATCCCGCCGAGCTTGAACGCATCGAGGAGCGATTGTTTGCGTTGCGCGCCGCCTCGCGCAAATACTCGACGCCGGTCGATGGGCTAGCGGCACTCGCCGCGAAATACGCCGCCGACGTGGCGCTGATCGACGCCGGCGCCGACCAGTTGAAGAAACTGGAGGAAGCCGCCACTGAGGCCGGCAAGCGCTATGGCGCGGCCGCGGCCAAGCTCTCGGCGGCGCGCGGCAAAGCCGCCGAGAAACTCGACAAGGCGGTCAATGCCGAGCTCGCGCCACTCAAGCTTGAACGCGCCACATTCACCACTCAACTCGAGTCCGACCCGAAATCGCCGGGGCCGCAAGGCCATGACCGCGTCGAGTTCTGGGTTCAGACCAACCCCGGCACCCGGCCGGGCCCGCTGATGAAGGTCGCCTCCGGCGGCGAACTGTCGCGCTTCCTTTTGGCGCTCAAGGTCGTGCTGTCCGACCGCGGTTCGGCGCCCACTCTGGTGTTCGACGAGATCGATACCGGCGTCGGCGGCGCGGTGGCGGATGCGATCGGCGCGCGGCTGGCGCGGCTTGCAGACAAAGTGCAGGTGATGGCGGTGACGCACGCGCCGCAGGTCGCCGCCCGTGCCGACCAGCATTTGCTGATATCGAAAGATGCGCTGGACAAGGGCAAGCGCGTCGCCACCCGCGTCGCCGCGCTCGCCGCCGATCACCGCCGCGAGGAAATAGCCCGCATGCTGGCCGGTGCCGAGATCACCGCGGAGGCGAGGGCGGCGGCGGAACGGCTGCTGAAGGCGGCGACGGCGTGAGCACGGCGTAACTCTCATCGTCGTTCCGGGGCGTGCGGAGCACGAACCCGGAATCTCGAGATTCCGGGTCTGGTCCTTCGGACCGTCCCGGAATGACGGCTTAACTACAGATCGACTCGTACAAATCTTCCCACTGCGGATTCTGCGCCTCAATCAGTTTAGTCTTCCAACTCCGCTTCCATTTCTTAAGTTCCTTTTCACGGGAAATCGCGGAAGACGGATCGTCATAGATTTCGAACCAAACTAATCGCGTGATATTATATCTGGACGTAAATCCGGGGACGGCCTTTATCCTATGCTCGTAAATCCGCCGCACGATATCGTTGGTTACGCCGATATAGATAGCTCCGTCCTTTCTGCTCGCGATGATATAGACGTAGTAACTCATGATAGCCGCCGATAACCTTCCTAAATGTCATTCCGGGGCGCGCACAGCGCGAACCCTGAATCTCGAGATTCCGGGTCTGGTCCTACGGACCATCCCGGAATGACGGGATAAAATCCTCACGATGATAGCAAAGTCAAAAACAAAATCCCTCCCCGACATCTCAACCCTCACCAAGGCGGAGGCCAAGGTCGAGCATAAGCGGCTGACGCTCGAGATCGAGCGTCACGACAAGGCCTACTATCAGGAAGACGCGCCGAAGATTTCCGACGCCGACTACGACGGCTTGCGCAAGCGCTTCAATGCCATCGAGGCCCGGTTTCCGGAATTAATCAGCGCGGAATCGCCGTCGCAGAAAATTGGTGCCGCGCCGTCGGGAAAATTCAAAAAGGTCCGGCACGCGGTGCCGATGCTGTCGCTCGATAATGCCTTCGCGGAAGAAGACGTCATCGATTTCGTCGGTCGTATCCGGCGTTTCCTGAGACTTGCGGGCGACGACGGAATCGACTTTTCCGCCGAGCCGAAGATCGACGGGCTCTCGATGTCGCTGCGGTACGAGGGCGGCGAACTCGTCACCGCGGCGACGCGCGGCGACGGCGCCGAGGGTGAGGACGTCACCGCCAATATCCGCACGCTGGACGATGTGCCGAAAATGCTGAAGGGCCGCGACGTGCCGGAGGTCTGCGAGGTGCGCGGCGAAGTCTACATGACCAAAAAGGGGTTTCTGGCGCTGAACGAGCGGCAGAAAGCGGAAGGCGGCACTATCTTCGTCAATCCGCGCAACTCTGCGGCGGGCTCATTGCGCCAAAAGGACCCCTCGATCACCGCCTCGCGGCCGCTTGGCTTTTTCGCCTATGCCTGGGGCGAGATGAGCGCGATGCCGACGGATACGCAATCCGGCATGATTTCCTGGTTCGAGCGCTGCGGCTTCAAGACCAATCCGCTGACGAAAATCTGTCACTCGGTCGAGCAGTTGATCGCGTTCCATCGCAAGATCGAGGAACAGCGCGCCCGGCTCGATTACGACATCGATGGCGTCGTCTACAAGGTCGACCGACTCGACTGGCAGGAGCGGCTCGGCTTCGTCTCGCGCACGCCGCGCTGGGCGATTGCGCACAAGTTTCCGGCCGAGCGCGCCATGACCGTGCTCCGCGATATCGAGATCCAGGTCGGGCGCACCGGCTCCTTCACGCCGGTCGGCAAGCTCGAGCCGGTCGGCGTCGGCGGCGTGATCGTGCAGAACGTCACGCTGCACAATGAGGATTACATCAGGGGCATTGGCGGCGACGGCGAACAATTGCGCGAAGGCCGCGACATCCGGATCGGCGACACGGTGGTCATCCAGCGCGCCGGCGACGTCATTCCCCAGGTCGTCGATGTCGTGATCGACAAGCGGCCGAAGGAAGCAAAACCGTATCACTTTCCGAAGAAGTGTCCGTGCCCGCTGCACACCGACGTCGTGCGCGAGGAGACCGCGACCGGCGAGGAGGGGTCGCGCGCCCGCTGCACCGGCGAGTTCGCATGTCCCTATCAGAAGATCGAGCATCTGAAATTGTTCGCCTCGCGCCGCGCCTTCGACATCGAGGGGCTCGGCGAGAAGCAGATCACATTCTTCTTCGAGCAGGGATGGGTGAAGGAGCCGGCCGATATCTTCACGCTGCCAAAGCGCAACCTCAAGCTCAAGCTCGAGGAGATCGAAGGGTACGGCGAGACGTCCGTGCGCAACCTCTTCTCCGCGATCGAGGAACGGCGAAGGATTTCGCTCGAACGCTTCATCTACGCGCTCGGCATGCGCCACGTCGGCGAGACCACCGCGCTGGCGCTGGCGCGCGGCTATGGTTCATGGCAAGCCTTCCACGACGCCTGCCTCAAGGTCGCCAAGGGTGACGAAGAGACCATCGCCGAGATGGATGCGCTCGACCAGATCGGCGACACCGTGATCATGAGCATCAAGGCCTATTTCGGCGAGAGCCATAACCGCGGCATCGTCGAGCGGCTGACCAAAGAAGTCACTATTCTCGATGCCGAAATGCCGAAGAGTAATTCGGCCATTGCGGGCAAGATCGTGGTGTTCACGGGTTCGCTGGAGAAGATGACGCGTGATGAAGCCAAGGCAATGGCCGAACGACTCGGCGCCAAGGCGACAGCCTCGGTGTCGAAGAAGACGGCTTATCTCATTATGGGCCCCGGCGCTGGATCAAAGCTGGCGGAAGCTAAGAAGTACGGCGTTACCGTGCTGACCGAGGACGAGTGGCTCAAGCTGGTCGGGGGGTGAGGGGGCGCTGCCGCCGCACATTCCGCTGTCATCATCCGCCACCCGGTCCGGCCTTTGGCCGGCCGGATGACAGGCTCCAGCGGATGATGCAGTATTCCAGAGACGGTTGTGATCGAATCGAGAAGCCGCGGCGTACTGGATCACCCGCTTTCGCTGGTGATGACGGCTAAGAGTGTGGCGCCATGTTACGTTGGGTTCCGTCATTCCGGGGCGCGAAGACGCGAGCCCGGAATCTCGAGATTCCGGGTCTGGTCCTTTGGACCATCCCGGAATGACGATTAAAGCGACAGCGGCGCGGTCGCGGCGTCGAGCCAGACTTTGGTGGCCTCGTCGACATGGGGCCGCACCTCGTGGCGCACCCGTGCGTGGTACTCGTTGAGCCAGCTCAGCTCATCGCCGGTCAACATGTTCAGGTCGACCAGGCGGCGATCGATCGGCGCCAGCGTCAGCGTTTCAAACGCGTTGACCGGCTTCTCCGCGCCTTCGACATCGGCGGCGACCACCAGTTCCAGATTCTCGATCCGGATTCCAAAAGCGTCGGTCTTGTAGTAGCCGGGCTCGTTGGAGAGGATCATGCCGCGTTTCAGCGGCGTGGTGCCGAGTTTTGATATGCGCGCCGGGCCTTCATGCACCGAGAGATAGCTGCCGACGCCGTGGCCGGTGCCGTGTTCGAAATCGACACCGGCCTGCCACAGGAATTGCCGCGCCAGCGTATCGATCTGTGCGCCGGTGGTGCCGTCGGGAAACAGCGCGCGCGCGATCGCAATATGGCCGCGCAGCACGCGGGTGAAGCGGTCGCACATTTCCGCCGTGGGCGCTCCGATCGCGATGGTGCGGGTGACGTCGGTGGTGCCGTCCTCATATTGTGCGCCGGAATCGATCAGCAGCAGATCGCCGGGCGCAATCCGCCGGTTGCTCTTGCGGGTGACGCGGTAGTGCACGATGGCGCCGTGTGGCCCAGTGCCGGAGATGGTCGGAAACGAAACGTCCTTCAGTGCGCCGGTGTCGCGGCGGAATGTCTCCAGCGCCTCGACCGCGTCGATTTCGGTCAGCGCTCCCTTGGGCGCCTCGCGATCGATCCAGGCCAGGAAGCGCGCCAGCGCCACGGCGTCGCGCCGGTGCGCAGTCTTCGTGCCCTGGATCTCGGTCACGTTCTTGACCGCCTTGAGCAGGCTGACCGGGTCGTTGCCGCGCACCGGCTTGCCGCCGGCGACCGATATCAGCCGGCTCAAGGCGTCGGCGGCGGTCGCATTGTCGAGCGCGATCGACGCGCCGCTTCGTGCCAGTTCGATCAGTTGCGGTGTCAACGCGCCCGGCTCGGCGACGTCGGCGGTCTGTTCGAGATGGTCGCGGACGCTGTTCGATAGTTTGCGGGCATCGATGAACACGGTGGGCCGGCCGGTTTTCGGGACCAGCGCGTAGGACAGAGGCAGCGGCGTATGCGAGACGTCGCCGCCGCGGATGTTGAAGGTCCACGCCACCGCGTGCGAATCCGACAACACCAGCGCATCGACGCCGAGCTTGTCGATCTCAAGCCCGATCCGCTTCAGCTTGTCTTCTTCCGGTTCGCCCGAAAATGGCCGGCCGTGCACGGTGACGGGTGCAAGCGGCGGGGCCGGCCGCTCGGTCCACACGGCGTCCAGGGGATTGCTGTCGACGGCGACGAGTTCCGCGCCGGCCTTGGCGCAGGCGGCCGCCAGCCGTTCCGCCGCCGCCGAGGTATGCAGCCAGGGGTCAAATCCGAGGCGGTCGCCGGAGGTGAGATGCTTGGCGAGCCAGGTCTCGGGCGGTGGATCCACCAATGGCTCGACGCGCCAGGCCTTGGGGTCGACCTGCTTTCCCGCCTGCAGCGTATAGCGGCCGTCGACGAATACCGCGGCTGCCCTGCTCAGCACGATGGCGAGGCCGGCGGAGCCGGTGAAACCGGTCAGCCAGGCCAGCCGCTCTTCCGAGGGCGCGACATACTCGTTTTGTTGTTGATCGGCGCGCGGAACCACGAACCCGGTCAAGTTGCGCCGCGCCAGCTCCTCGCGAAACGCGGACAGCCGCGCGGTCAGCGCGACGCCGGTCTCGGGTTCCTCGAATGTCTGAAAAAGGGCTTCGAACATCGCTCGACCACCTTAGGATTAGGTGGAGAACTCCGCAATCGACGCAAAATGCTTCCGGTCCGGCATTTATTGTGGTTGAATTGCTGCACCTGCGTAAGACGGGTTGCACGGTCAAAAGCAGTCGTCACGAGGTTCCGGAGGAGGCCGAGGGGTGTTTCCAACTCAGCGACGAGGGGAACCACAATGCCTGTCTTTACGTTTGAGAAGATCTCGCCGCCAGTCCGGCGCGGGCCCATCCCGCCTATCGTCAAAAAACAGCGTGGCGTCATTGTTCAAATTCTGGATCGCTTCGTCGAAGCGCGCGTCAAGCGAACCAAACTGACGGAAAAGGGTGCGATCGCCCGCCGGCGGCAGAAGGCGGCGGAATAGGGCCACGGTCATTCCGGGGCGCCCGTAGGGCGAGCCCGGAATCTCGAGATTCTACGATGTGCAATTGCACATCGTAGCTCGCTGCTTCGCATCGCCCCGGAATGACAATCACCCCGCCTTGCACATCAACAGGCTGCTCCAGCCTTCGATCTGAATGCGCCGTTTGAGAACCAGCCCACGCGCCCGATAGGCTGATATCACGGCGCCCGCCTGATGCGGCAAGAGCCCCGACAGGATGATCATCGCGCGGGGCGCCAAATGCCGGGACATCGGCGTTGCCATCTGCCGCAGCGGATTGGCGAGGATATTCGCCAGCACCAGGTCGAACGGCCCGCGGGCCTTGAATTGTGGCGCTGAAAGCCCGCTTGCCCGGATGGCCTCCACCAGGTCGCCGCTACCGTTGAGCCTTGCGTTTTCGGCCGCGACCCGAACCGAGAGCGGGTCGATATCGCTCGCCAACACCTTGCGGTGCAGCGCCTTCGCCGCCGCGATCGCCAGCACGCCGGTGCCGGTGCCGAGGTCGAGCACGCGGCGGGGGCGACAGGCTTTCAGCACCTCGCCGAGCAGGATCAGGCAGCCCCGGGTGGTGCCGTGATGGCCGGTGCCGAACGCCAGCGCCGCCTCGATCTCGATGCGGAGCTTGTTGGGCGGCACCCTTTCGCGGTCATGCCGGCCGTGCACGATGAATCTCCCCGCGCGCACAGGGACCAGTTCCTCCAGCGTCGCCCTGACCCAGTCCTTGGCTTCGACCGTGTCGAAGCTGACGGCCAGCGCGACGTCGTCGCCCGCGGCGAGGCGTACGAGTTCGCGGATCGAGCTTTGATTGGGCGCCTCCGCAAAATGCACGGTGATGTCCCAGCGCCCGCCCGGCCCCTCGAACGCCGCGATCGCAGCCTGGCCTTCGAAAAAGCTCTCGGTCAGGAGATCGACCACGCGTTTGGCGACCTGTTCGTTGCCGATGGCGAAACTCGCGCGATGGGTGCTGGGGGTAACGGTCGAGGTCATTTGAGGGTTGGGAGGTGAAAGGCGGGGTTGTTCCACAACGGTTCACATCGAATGCAAGGATTTTTCACAGAGTTATGCACCGATACATACCGAGCGATTCAAGGGTTTCCCCACTCATTGTCACCAGCGGCGGGCCGGGCTACTTCTCGACGCCCCTCGACGCGCCATGTAACCTCTGACCCAAAGGGGCAGCGGTTTCAATGCGGAATGGGCTTTATTCCTTCCACATGCACATGCTCGACGGCGTGAAGGGCCGCGATAGCGGCGTCATCATCCTGCGGGACGGCAAGTTAATCGGCGGCGGCCCCTATTTCTGGTCGGTCGGCTCCTACAGCGTCGGGCACGGGACCTGGAAGGGCGAGTTCACTACCAATCAGCACACGCCCCTTGCCGATCCTTTCGTTCGCCCGCTGTCCGGCGGGCGGGAGGTCACCAGCGGGTTTTCAGGGACATTCGCGGGTGACGAAGCGGAGGTGTTCGGCACCACGCTGGCAGGGAGCCGAAGCCTGAGTTTTCGGGCGACGCTGAAGTGGCTTGCGGACGATTGAGGCGCGGGACGCGTGATGCCAGCGATGCTGTGGCGTCCAAGCTTTTCCGAGAAGTTAAGGAGGTAGATCAGGGCGATCGGGACCCCGCCTCCCTCAACTCTTCATTTGTCGAAAGGCAAATCTTCAGCGGATGGAGATGAACATGAGGCGATTGATGTGGCGAATGAACGCCTTCAGCAAGAGGTTTGAGAACCTCTGCCATACCCTTGCGCTGTCTTTTGTTCTTCGCAATTTTCTTGCGATGTCCAAGACGGTCTGGGTAACCGTGATGGACAAGACCGACGCCGCCGGCGCAAGTGAGGTAAGGGTAGCCGCAACGCCTTTCGTTCAACGAAACCTACAAGATGAAGGTTAGTGGAACCTTAAGCCGATACCGTCAGCGATCCCCAACCTTTCCGCGTGGTCGTCACCCACTTCTCCACAGCTTGTCCACCGCGTTATCCACCGTGTTTGCGGGTGGAGTGATGTCTCTGCCTCACCCGAACAGCGCCCGGTGATCGCCGAGGATCACGCGCGCGGCGTTGTGGCCGGGGGCGCCGGTGACGCCGCCGCCGGGATGAGCGCCGCTGCCGCAATGATAAAGGCCCTTCAGGGGTCCCCGATAATCGGCGTGGCCGAGCATCGGCCGCGCCGAGAACAATTGATTCAGCGTCAGCGCGCCGTGGAAGATGTCGCCGCCGAGGAGCCCGAACTGGCGCTCCAGGTCCAGCGGGGAGAGGATTTGCCGGCCAATCACGCTTTGCGAAAAGCCCGGCGCGTAGCTGTCCACGGTCCCGATCATGAGGTCCGCGACCTCCTCGCGATGGTTATCCCACGACCTTCCGCCGGATAGTTCCGGCGCGACATGCTGGCAAAACAGGCTGGCGACATGCTGGCCGGGCGCGCAGAGGGTCTCGTCGAGCGTCGAGGGGATCAGCACCTCGACGATCGGCGCGCGGCTCCAGCCCAGGTCGCGCGCGTCCTGCCAGGCGCGATCCATGTAGCCAAGGCTCGGGGCGAGGATGATGCCGGCGGTGAGATGATCGCCCGCTCCCGGCAGCGCCGTGAACGAGGGCAGGGCGCTCAGGGCGACATTCATCCGGAAGGTGCCGGAGCCGTTGCGCCAGTTTTTGATGCGCGCCAGGAAGTCCGCAGGGAGCGCGCCGGATGGCAACAGCCGCGTGTACAGAAGCTTCGGATTGACGCTTGCAGCGATGTAGCGGGCACGCACGGTCTCGCCGTTGTCGAGGATGACGCCGACGGCCCGGCCGCGTTCGACGATCACCTCGCGCACCCCGGCGTCGAGCGTGATCTCGGCGCCATGCAGGCCTGCGGCGCGCGCCATGGCTTGCGTGATCGCGCCCATGCCGCCGATCGCATGGCCCCAGACGCCCTTCTTGCCGTTCACTTCGCCGAAGGCGTGGTGCAGCATCACATAGGCGGAGCCTGCCGCATAAGGGCTCGCATAATTGCCGACGACGGCGTCGAACCCGAACAGCGCCTTCACCAGATCGCTCTCGAAAACCTCGTCGAGCATCTCACCGGCCGAACGCGTGAACAGATCGAGCAGCGAGCGCTGCTGCTCCAGCGACAGCCGGCGCAGGATGTTGGCGGTGCCGAGCGCGTTGAACGTCTCGCCGATCGTGCTTGCACTGAACCCTTGGGTGATGTTCGGTGGCGCGCGCAATACAAACGCACGCAGCACGTCGGCGATCTCTTCAAGCCGACGATTGAACCCATCGATCGCTTCGGCATCGCGTTCGCTGAGCTTTGCCAGGGACTCGTGGGTACGACCCTCGCCGGTGAGCAGATGGCTGCCATCGGGGGAAGGCAAAAAGTTCTGCGCGCGGCGCTCGACGATCCGCAATCCGTGCTCGGCCAGCTTCAAATCCGAAATGACTTTCGGATTGAGCAGGCTGACCGTGTAGGCCGCGACCGAATTGCGGAACCCGGGGTGGAATTCCTCGGTGACCGCCGCGCCGCCCACGACGTTGCGGCGCTCGACGACCCTCACGCGCAGCCCCGCCATGGCAAGGTAGGCCGCGCAGGTGAGGCCGTTATGCCCGGCGCCGATGATGACAACGTCTGTTTCGTTCATGCCTGTTTCGGGGTGGTTTCACCAGATCGTCATTCCGGGATGGTGCGTTAGCACCAGACCCGGAATCTCGAGATTCCGGGTTCGATGCTTCGCATCGCCCCGGAATGACGTTTCGCTAATTCTTACCGAAGATGTGAACATTGGCACAGCGTGAAGTGACCGGTCTGGCTGCCGTTGGCGCATTGCCGGCTCCCTCGCCCTATGCTCCATTGCCGCTCCCGGCGCCCGCCGGGGCGCTTTTGGTTTGACGCGTTTTCGCCTGGAAACGCTTTGCCGGGGTCTTCATGACGTTACCCCATCTTTCCGTGGTTGCGGACCCGCCTTCCGCAAGCCGAAACCGGCTGGTGCTGGTGGTCTATACGGCCGCCATTTTTGTCAGCGCGCTGTTGTTGTTTTCGGTGCAGCCTTTGTTCACGAAAATGGTGTTGCCGCGGCTTGGCGGCTCGCCCGCGGTGTGGTCGGTGGCAATGGTGTTCTTCCAGTCGCTGCTGCTCGCCGGCTATGCCTACGCGCATTACCTGATGCGGCTCAACAACCGCATGATTCCGGTCGCGGTGCACCTCGTGCTGCTGGTGATCGCGTTCCTGACGCTGCCGCTGTCGATCGCGGGCGGGTGGGGCGAACCGCCGACCAGCGGCTACGCGCTGTGGCTGCTCGGCCTGTTCGTGGTCTCGATCGGGCTGCCGTTCTTCGCGCTGGCGGCGAACAACCCGCTGCTGCAGGCCTGGTTCGTCCGCACCGGTCATCCCAACGGTCCCGACCCGTATTTCCTTTATGCCTCCTCCAATATCGGCAGCTTCCTGGCGCTGTTGTCCTATCCGGTGCTGCTGGAGCCGATGTTCACGCTGCGCACGCAAAACCTGATCTGGACCGGCGGCTATTTCGTGCTGATCGTTCTGATCGCGGCGTGCGGCGTGCTGCTGCTGCGCTCGCCCAAGTCGGCCGCGGTGGATACGCTGGCGAAAGATAGCGACGCTCCCGCCCCCGCGTGGAGCTTGCGGGCGCGCTGGATCTTTCTCGCCGCGGTGCCGTCGGGCCTGTTGATCGCGGTGACCGCGCATATTTCCACTGACGTCGCCGCCGCACCCTTGCTGTGGGTGCTGCCGCTGTTGCTTTATCTCTTGACCTGGGTGCTGGTGTTCCAGTCGCGTCCGCTGCTGCCGCATAAATGGATGCTGATGCTTCAGCCGGCGGCGATCGCGGGCGTCATCGTGCTGCTGGCGGTTGGCGGCGAACAGAACCTGCTGTTGACGCTGGGCGGCCATCAACTCTGCTTCTTCGTCATTGCGATGGCCTGCCATGGCGAACTGGCGCGCACCCGTCCCGCCGCGAAACATCTCACCGGCTTCTATGTTGCGCTGTCGTTCGGCGGCATGCTCGGCGGCCTGTTCGCCGGCCTGATCGCGCCGAACGTGTTTTCCTGGGTCGCGGAATACCCGATCCTTGTGGCGCTGGCGGCGTTGTGCCGCCCGCCGGGCGACGAGCGCTTTCCGCGCTGGAGCCGCTGGTACTGGCCGATCCTGCTCGCCGTCGCGGTGGCGCTGATCGCGCCCGCGTTCAGCAACGGCGAGGTGCTCGACTGGCTCCAGGAGCAGCGGGTGTATGTGGTCGGCGCGGTCGCTTCTGTCGGGATGCTGCTGGCGCTCGGGCTCAACGCGGGTCGCTGGAAGCTTGCGGCGCTGGCGATGCTGGCGCTGGTTCTGATCCGGGTCTATCCGGCCGATGACGGGCGGGTGGAAACCGTGCGCAGCTTCTTCGGCGTCCACAAGATCCTGGTGACGCCGCACGGCCAGTATCACGTGCTGATGCACGGCACCACGATCCACGGCGCCGAGAAGTTCCAGAATGACGACGGCTCGCCCATTCCGGGGCGGCCCGAACTGATCACCTATTACCACCGGGACGGCGGCATCGGTCAGGCGATCACGGCGATCCGCGAGCGCAAGGGCGCCCCACTTCGTGCGGCGGTGATCGGCCTGGGCGCCGGCACGCTGACCTGCGCCTCTGAGCCTGGCGAGACCTGGAAGTTCTTCGAAATCGATCAATCGATGGTCGATACCGCGCGCGATCCCAGATATTTTACCTTCGTCCGGAGCTGCGAACCGGGCCTGAAGCCGGTGATCGGCGACGCGCGGCTGACCTTCGCCCGCGAGCCCGACGGCCTCTACGATCTGATCATCGTCGACGCCTATTCGTCGGATGCGATTCCGATCCACCTCGCCACTGAAGAGGCGATGAAGATCTACAAGGACAAGCTCGCGCCGCAGGGCGCGGTGCTGATGCATGTCTCCAACCGGCATCTGGAATTGTCCAGCGTCGTGGTCGGCATCGCCGAGGCCAACGATCTCAAGAGCTGGGTCTATAGCGAGGATTCGGGGCGCGACAGCGAGTACATTTTCTCGACCTCGGTCGTGGTTTCGGCGCGGGAGGAGGCCGATATCGGCAAGCTGGCGTCGTCGGATCAATGGGCCGAGACCGAAGCCGACGAGAAACAGCGGGTGTGGACCGACGATTATTCCAACGTGCTTGGCGCGGTGTACCGGCGGCTGCGCGACGGCGAGCAGTGATTTCCGCAAAGCACAACGCACGCCGAACGGCACCCGGCCGGCGCTGCCGCTTGGAACTTTACGTGTCGTTCAGACGTTGTTCAGGCGTTCTGGCGTGAGGTGATCCCAATCGTGCCGCTTCATGGCGGTGACCAAGGCGGGGCTTGAGGAGGTTGTCGTGCCGAAACTCAAAATCCTGTCCGTGATTGTTCTTTCGATAGCGCTTTCGGGCGCGGTCTATGCTGCCGGAAGAGGTGGCGGAGGCGGGGGTCGTGGCGGCGGCGGAGGCCACGGCGGCGCCCACTTCGGCGGTGGCGGGCACGGCGGCGGCGGCGGCCATTTCGGCGGCGCGCACTTCGGCGGGATGCGCGGCGGTGGGGCGCATTTTAGCGGCGTGCGCGGCGGCGGGGCGCGGTTCGCCGGCGGCGGACGGCACTTCAGTAGCCGTTCAGCGATATCCCGATCGGCCGGGCGAGCGGCTTTCCGCAGCAATCGCTCGTTTGCGGTCCGCAATTCCGCAGGAAATCTTGCAGGCCGCAACGCCAGCATCCGATCGAACGCGGTTCACCACGCGCTGAGCTCGCGCGCGGTTGCGGGTGCCTTGCATAACCGAACTGCGTTGCACAATCCCGGCAACCGCGCGCTCATCGCGGCGACCGCTGCCACGGCCGGTTGGCACGCCCATCAGAGGAATGGCGGATGGTGGCGCCACGGCAATGGCGGCTTTGGCTGGGTCGGCCCGCTGTTTTGGCCGTTCGCCTTCTACGACATCTATGACTACGCGTTCTGGGGTTATGATCCCTCATTCTGGGGTTACGGCTATGGCGATATCTATGCCGGCATCTTCGCGCCTTATGGCTATGACGACCTGATCGGCTATCTGCCGTCGGGTGGCCGCTATTATGCGGGCGGGGCGCGGGGGTCGAACGCATCGCTGGCGGCAAATGCCCCACCGGATGAACTGTCGCAAATGTGCGGCGAGGACAGCCGTGAGATCGCGGGTCTTCCGATCGATCGAGTCCAGGAGGCCATTCAGCCCAATGATGAGCAGCGCAAAGCGCTCGATGATCTCGCCAATGCGTCGCTGAAGGCCGCCCAAAGTATCAAAGCCGCCTGCCCGATGCAGGTCGCATTGACCGCGCCCGGCCGGCTCGCCGCCATGCAGACGCGCCTCGAAGCGATGATTTCGGCGGTCAACATGGTGCAGCCACCGCTGGATCGCTTTTACGGCCTCCTCAACGACGAGCAGAAGGCCCGGCTCAACGCGCTCGGCCAGGAGCAGCAGCAAGCTGGTCGGCGCAGCGGACGGGCCACCCGGAACGCCGATACCTCGCTTGCCCAGGGGGGGTGCGGAAGTGAGCAGGCCAGCGTAATGCAATGGCCGGACGCCGAGATCGAGGCGCGGGTGCATCCGACCGAAGCGCAGCGCGCGAGCCTGGCCAATCTGAAGGACGCCAGCGCCAAGGCCGCGGAGATGCTCAAGGCCTCCTGCGAGCCTGATTCCGCCTCCGCGCTGACGCCACCGGCGCGGCTCGCCGCCATCGGCAGACGGCTCGACGCTATGCTGAAAGCGGTGGAGACCGTGCGCTCGGCGCTTGACGACCTCTATGGCGAACTGACCGACGAGCAGAAGGCCCAGTTCGAAGCCATCGGTCCGGGCCGCACGGCCGCGTCGCCATCGTCATCGGCGTTGGCGTCGGCGTCGTCCGACGAATCCGCGTCATCGCGCCGACACTATCACCGTCGCCATCACGCCGGGATCGGCGGAATCGTGCGTCGGCTCATTTCATTCGGCTGGTGATGAAATCTGCTCCGATGGGTCCCCTTTGTCCGGGACCTATCGGGCGCGCATGCGCGGCAAGTCGGCACCAGACGCGCCGTCTGGATGGGCGGCGCGGGAACCGGCTTGGGCGAATTTTGTTCGTTCCGAAGCGCTAGCCATCGCCAACTTCGACGAATCGCGTCACGATAAGCCGGTAAAACGCGGTTTGTTTTCGTCC
Source organism: Bradyrhizobium sp. (assembly GCA_035644295.1). GTDB lineage: Bacteria > Pseudomonadota > Alphaproteobacteria > Rhizobiales > Xanthobacteraceae > Bradyrhizobium. The sequence goes on along the minus strand of DASQOU010000207.1, from coordinate 2,705 downwards.
GAGTCGCGAAGACCGTCTCTCGTCGTCAGTCTCACGCGCTCACTTTGAACACGATTTGCCAGAAATTGTACGACCGACGGACTGACATGAGCTGGGCGGCATGGCCCGATCCAGGCGCGGCGGGCCAGGCGCGTTTAACAACGAGCACGGGAGAGCGTGCCTTGCAATGGCGAAGCCCCATTTCATCGATCGTGCTGGCCCTCGGCCTGGCGTCATGTTCGCAGGAAGTAGAATACAGCGAACAGCAGCGTACGTGCATCGCCCAGCGTTACCCGAGCTATGACGCGAGGCAGTTGAACCAATGTGTTGACGTGTGCAGGGCCTGCATGAAGGGCAACAACGTGACCTGCAATACCTCGTGTAAGCTCAAGGGCGCAAGTTAGGCGCGACGCGACGTCGGCCTGGGTGCGAGCGGTTGTTCCGGTTTGGCTTGATGGGGGAAGGCGTCGCGGCGCCACGGACCTGAACCGGAACGACGACCGGGCTGCCGCGTACCGCCGGCGTCATTCGCGGTCCGGCCAGGCGTGACCCAAAGGTCACAATGGCGGCCAAATGCCTCTGGAAATGCCCGCGCCCGGCTTGACCGGCCCCTGCAGGAATTGAATGATGAGGGTCATTTTAGGCGCGGCATATGTTTGAGATCGGTATTTTTTGCGTCATTTTACTGGCGGTCGGCTATTGGGTGGCCTTGTGGCTCATGGGCCGCCACAACGACGTTTTGCACGGCCATTTCATCCAGGCAGACGAGGGTGTGGAGGTTGCTCCCACGGCATTGCCGCCGCCCACATCATCGCCCAAGGTCCGCGCTGATAGCTCGGACTCCCTGCAATCGCTGCTGGCTGCGATCAAACGGGATTTGCGGGACGCCGCCCAGATCTAAAGCATGATCCGGACCCGAAGGGCCGCGTTAGCGAAAGTGGATACCGGTTTTCCCTCGGGACAAACGCGAAGCGTTTGCCCGGAGATCACGCTCAAACAAAGGGATAAAACGGGAAGACGATTCGAAGAAAAGTCATCCCGCTTTAGAGTGTCAATTCTGGTAGAACAGACCGCGCTGCCGCGGTGCGTAGACCTGCGGCGGGTATTGGGGATCGTAAGTGGGCTGCCGCTGATAATAGACCTGCCCGTCGTAGACGCGCCGGGTCGTGCGCGGCGACGGATAGCGCGTATCGCTGGAGCTGCCGTCGGCCGGATAGATGTAACCGTCGTCAACGCGGGCTTGCGGCACGAGCTGGCCGGGCGCGGCTTGCGGCGGTGTCAGTACGACGGGATCGCCAACACCATCATATTGCGAAGCGTATGGCTGCGTCGGATCCTGCGAAGCGTATGGCTGAGCCGGGTCGCGCCGCGCCACAACATTGTTCGTCCGGGGCCGCGGATTGCGCGCCAGCGCGACCTGGGCGGAGCCGGTCAGCGTCACGGTGGTGTTGAGCACGCCTTCCTGCTGGACCAGCGCATAAAGCGTCGAAGCGTGGGCGCGCGACAGCCGCACGCAGCCATGGGAAGCCGGTGTGCCGAGGCGGCCTTCGGAATCGGTGCCGTGAATGGCGTGACCTATCTTGGTGAAGAAGATCGAATGCGGCATCGGCGCGTCATCGAATTCCTTTGAGAAGTGGTCTTCCTCCATGCGGAAGGTGCGGAAGCTTCCGTTCGGCGTCTCGTACGACGGAATGCCGGTCGAGACCGGCCAGTGGTAGCGCTCGCTGCCGTCGACTGCGACGGTCATCATCTGCGCATCCTTGTCGACGGTGATGGAGACTTTGGCCTGCGCGGCGTCGGTGGCGAACAGCATCAGACCCGTGACAGCAATCAAGAAGGAACGCATTTTACCTTGGTCTCCAAACCTTGAGCTTCAAGCCTTGAGCTTCAAGCCTTGAGCTTCTTGCCCTGACTGCCGCGCCGCTCACCGTCCCCGGCAGCCACTATGCCCGAAACCCAACTTTGGTTCCAGTGCAGCGTCCGGCATCGTTAATGCGCAGGCGGGCGCCAACATGGCGGCAGGGGGGCTGAATCCGAGATGTGGCGGTTTTTCGTATGGCCGCCGCGCAGTTGCTCTCGCGGGTTCTCGATGAACGGGGAACCCAGGGGTCACGGCAGCGTTACCGAGGCGCGCCCGTCGCGCGTCAATTCTTCAGCCGATACCCGGTCTTGAAAATCCACCACACCACGATCATGCAGCCGACGAGAAACGTCAGCGTCATGCCGACGCTCAAGGCGACGCTGACGTCGGAGATTTCGTAAAAACTCCAGCGGAAGCCGCTGATCAGATAGACCACCGGGTTGAGCAGCGTGATCGTGCGCCAGCCAGAAGGCAGCATGTTCACCGAATAGAAGCTGCCACCAAGGAATGTCAGCGGCGTCACCACCAGCATCGGAATCATCTGCAGCTTCTCAAAGCCGTCGGCCCAGATGCCGATAATGAATCCGAACAGGCTGAAGGTCACGGCCGTCAGCACCAGGAACGTCAGCATCCACCAGGGATGACGAATGTGCAGCGGCACGAACAGGCCGGCTGTGACCAGAATGATCAGGCCGAGCACGATCGACTTGGTCGCGGCCGCGCCGACATAGCCCAGCACGATCTCGAAATAGGAGATCGGCGCCGACAACAACTCGTAAATCGTGCCGACGAATTTCGGAAAATAGATGCCGAACGAGGCGTTGGCGATGCTCTGGGTCAGCACCGACAGCATCACCAGCCCCGG
>DASQOU010000206.1:0-23702 GCA_035644295.1 Bradyrhizobium sp. | reverse complement strand
AGCCGCTGACGTATGCCTCTGCTGAGGGAGGTTTACGATGTCGGATTTTCGGTTTTTCAATACTCATCGAACATGGGAAGACTGGCTTGGCATGCTGCTTGGCGTGCTGATCGTGGTGTCGCCCTGGTTTCCCAGCCAGGCAAGCCATGAGGTTATTGATGCAGATCGCAGCTATGTGATTCTGAATACCTTTGTGGTCGGCATGATCGTATTTGGCCTCGCCCAGCTTGAATATGTGGCGCTGCGGCGCTGGGAAGAGGTAGCCGGAATCCTGGTCGGGCTGTGGCTGATCGCCTCGCCCTATATATTCGGCTACCACGGCGACGGCATGCTCAGATTCTACCATTCAACCCTTGGCAGTTTGGTGCTGCTGCTGGCGGCCCTGCAGCTGTGGCAGGACTGGGATCTGAGCGATCAGGACATGCTCAAGCACGGGCAATAGGAAAGCGCGATCAGGCCCGCCGGATTGAAGCCCGACCGGCGGGCTCCCGATCGAACTCACACTTTTTCAGGAGTGAGGACGATGCACACTTATGAAAAACCACTCGGAAGCCGTAACCGAGGTCCGAACTACGCCGGCTTGATCGCCGTGACATGCCTGTTGGTGTCGATGTTCGCGACTTGGGCAATTATGAAGACAAGCCTTGGTGTAACGGCCTCGTCGATCGTGACACTGGCTCAGGGCAGTAGAGCGCAATAGCCGATGGGTCGGCGCGCTACCTCCGCTCCGTCGCAAAACCATAAATCAGCGCCAGCCGGTCGAGGCATTCGCGGAAACGGCGCGAGAAGTAGTCGATCCAACGCTGGCCGCGCAGTCCGCGGCGCTGGCCGACCTGCTCCATGGTCATGCCGAGAATCAAGACCTCATGCACCAGCACCGCGCCGTCGGCGCCGAGTTCGCGCTCGGCGCGGTTGAGCCGCAGCACCGCCTTGCGCTGGCGTTCGGTGATCGGCTCCCGCATCCGTCCGCCATCGACATATTCGCGGGTCGGATCGACCGCCTGCGGGCCGCGTTCGGCCTTCTCCCAATCGTCCTGAAATGCCCGCCCGCCCTGGTATTGCGCCTCGTCGAGCTGGTGATGGCTATGCAACTTGCCCAAGGGATCGTTGCGGATCGAACGTAACGTGACGATCTTTTCTCCCGGCTCGAGCGCGAGCGGATCGTCCACCTCGACGGCCGCGACTTCCGCGTTGCGCGGCAGATCCTGCGATCGGCGGTCATGAATTTTGGCGGACTTGTCCGCCCTATGGCGTTTGACGCGCGGCATGATGAAAGACTCCCTTGCAAGCGTGGATGTTCGAGTACGGCGATCAGGTCGTTGGTTTGTTACGTCGCTCGGCTTTCAGGTCGTTCGCCTGGCGACATAGGCCGCAAGCTCCGGACTGACGGCAATCGCAGGTTTTTCCGTCTCCCCTGCATGCGGCGTTGAGGCATCGGCGGAGCGCGTCTTGCCGGAAGGAAGATTCTGATATGAGTCTGGGTGTGAGTGGTCGGCGCCTGTTGCAGCCCGCGCCAACGACGGCGAAGCAATTGCTCTTTGCGGGGGCTGCCGGGAACGCGAGGCATTCTCCAGCTTCATGCGCGCCAACGCAGAGCCGAGGCCGCCCTTCTGCCCGGCGATCGCGCGCGTCTCGGAGACGCGCATCATCCTGCCAAGCTCGGCATCGATCCGCTTGTGTTTCCATCCGCTATGGAAGAAATCCTGCAACGTGGGGCGATACTCGCACCACGTCCTCAACGGCAGCTTGGTGATCTTGGAAAGCTGACGGTCGTCATCGGGAAGCTCACCCTTGCGCCAGTAATGCATCATCAGGAGCAGATAGGCCCCGTGCTGCGCCGTGGTCAGGTGGCCGGTGTCGCCGAGATAATCGCCGACATAAAGCGGCATCCAAGGGCGGTTCATAGAGCACGGTTCATAGGCTGCGGTTTTCGTTTGCGGGCATCACCGCCGACTGATCGCGCAGCAGCGCGACAAGCGCATGCCGGCGCCGCGAGCTCGCCGGCTCTCGCCGGATCAGCGCCCGCAGATGCGCCAAGCGAAGCCGCAGCGGCAGCCGCATCATCCGGACAGGCAGACGCGAGACATCAGTGTTCATGCTGCCTCCACCAGCCGCAGCAGAACCTTGCCGGCGGATCGTTCGGACGCGGTGCCGGGGCCGCTTGTCAGGTGGAAATGCGAGACGCAGTAGCTCGAACCCTCCCGGCGGGGATGGCCGCAAAAGGTAATGGCCTCGCCCTCTTTGTCGCCGCCATAGGGGTAGCGGCAATCGCCGCGTTCGAGATCGATCAACGAGAGATGGCGCGGCGCGATCCCGACGCAGCGCAGATTCAGCGCCGCAGCCCGTTCGCCAACCGGCAGCTTCGGCCGGGTTGGCGCGACGGGGCGCGCATGCCGCTTTTTCAGCCCCACCGGCGCCGGTTTCGGTTGTGGCTTTGGCCTGAGGAGACGCTCAGGCCGTTCGGGGCCGGAAATCCCTATGCGTCTGGCGCGGCCGATGGTGGCGTTGCGGGAATAGGCGGTGTTGAATCTCGCGTTGATCGCGTTTGCGACCTCGGCAAAGGACAGACCCTTTCCGAGATATTCGCGCAGCGCCTGCGAGTGTTGTTCCGTCCAGCCGGACGATTGCATTGGCTTGTTCTCCCCTGGCGGCCCCTGATGCTTCCCGGCGATAGCGAGGAGCACGGAAACCTCAACCTAGGCTGGATAATTTCTGATATTCCGAAATGAATGTCAAGCTTGATTTCTGATAATCGGAATTGCTATAATTTCTGAAATTCGGAAAGGATGGCGCCATGCTGGACGTCAAGATGATCGAGCGGGGGCTGACCAAGCCCGGCAAGACCAAGGGGGGTCTCGCCGCGGCGATGGGCGTTCGGCCCGGCGCGGTTTCCGAAATCCTGGCCGATGCCCGCCTGATCAAATCATCGGAAATCCAGCCGATTATCGATTATCTCGAGCTGAACTCGGTGCCGATCATGGGCCGGGTCGGCGCCGGCGCGACGATCGAGCCGGAGCACGAGCAGGTGCCGCCGGAGGGACTGGGCGAGATCGAGCTGCCCTTCCCGATCGCCGATGAAACCATGGCGTTCGAGGTAGTCGGCGATTCCATGCTGCCGAAGTACGAAAATGGCGACATTATTGTGGTCTACCGCGAGCAGCGGCACCCGCTTTCGAGCTTTTACGGCGAAGAGGCCGCGGTGCGGCTGAAGACCGGCGAGCGCTATTTGAAGACCATCGAACGCGGCAAATCGGCAACCCTCGTCAACCTCACGAGCTTCAATGCCAAGCCGATCACGGGCGTAAAGCTGGAATGGATCGGGGAGATCTGCGTCACTTTGCCGAGGGGCCAGATCGAGCGCCTGCGCGCCAAGGCCTCGGCGCGCTCGCGCAAGGCGGCACGAGGCCACGGCGGAGCCAGGGACGGGAAGGCCTCCGCCAAGTGAGCCGGCCTGAGGCCTGATTCGCGGATGCGGCCGCGGCTAGGCCGGCGGCGTCCGATCAATTTCTGATTTTCAGAATTTAATGGTTGACTTATTTCTGATTTTCAGAAATAGTGTGCCTTGGATTTGGCAGGCCGGCCAGGGGCGCAGCGAACCGCGCATGCAGTATTTCGTCGTGATGATCGATTATGGACGGCGCGGGCGCGAGGCCATCGTCGATCCCGAAGTGACAAGGCGCGAGGTCGTCTCGCGCGTCGCCTCCGGCGAATACCGCAATATCAGCTTCATTCACGAGATCGCCGATGCCACGGTCGAGGATATCACCGCCGACATCCTGGCGGAGGCCGCCGTTCCCGAAATCGCCGCGACGGACGCCGATCTGCAGGCAAGCCGGTTCGATCACTTTCGCGATCTGCGCAAGCACGAGACGGCGTGAGGGAGGCTTGGCTGCGCGGAATTCCCTGCCCTCACCCCACCGCCTCACTCCTTCGAAATCACGAGCTTCAACGACATCGATGCCGCTGTCGCCGCGACCATGATGGCTGCGACCGCCAACAGGCCCACCACGTAAGACCCTGAAAATTCCTTCAGCCAGCCCATCATGGACGGGCCGACAAAGCCGCCGACGGTGGCGATGCTGTTGATGAAGGCGAGCCCGCCTGCGGCGGCGACCCCGGTCAGGAATCGCGTCGGTATGGTCCAGAAGATCGCCCGCGCCGACGTCACGCCGACCAGGGCCACGCTGAATCCGATGACGGCGACGGTAACCGAACCGGAGATGATCGGCGCCAGCAAGCCAACACCGCCCAACAAGCACGCCACCGCCAGATTGACGATGCGCCGGCCTTTATCGTCGACATAGCGTGCCCACAGGATCATGCCGACCGAAGCAAACAGGTAGGGAATCGCCGCGATCCAGCCGATCGCGAAATTCGACAAATGGTACTCCTTCAGCATCAGCGGCAGCCAGATGCCGATGCCATAGGAGCCTAGCGTGAAGCCGAACTGGATCGCGGCGCAAATCAGCACGCGGCTGTCCTTCAGTGCCGCCAGCAATGAAGACGGCGGGCGCTCCCGCACTTCGGAGGCGAGCACGCTGTCCAGCGCGTTGCGCTCCTCCGGCGTAAGCCAGCTCGCCGCCTGCGGGGAATCCGAGAGCAGGCGTAGCGTCAGGAAGCCTAAGGGAATGCAGGGCAGGCTCACCAGGAGAAACAGCCATTGCCATCCGGCGAGCCCCCAGATCCCGTCCATCTGCAACAGCATGCCGCAGACTGGCCCGCCGACCAGCGAGGACAAGGGAATGCCGACCAGGAACCAGGCCAGCATCCGCGTGCGGTACTGGGCCGGAAACCAGGCGGCGAGAAAGAACGTCACGCCTGGAAAAAACCCGGCCTCCGTGATCCCGAGCAGGAGGCGCAGGCCGTAGAAGCTGTTCGGCCCGACCACGAATGCGGTTGCCGCCGATACGATGCCCCAACTGATCATGATGCGGCAAAGCCAGCGCCGCGCGCCGAAGCGATAGAGCATCAGATTGCTCGGCACTTCAAACAGCGAATAGCCGAGAAAGAAAATGCCGGCGGCGAGACCGAACTGGGACGCCGACAGCCCAAGCTGCTGGTTCATGGTCAGGGCGGCGAAGCCGAGACTGGTGCGATCGAGATAATTGAAGAGGTAGGCGATGGTCAGAAGTGGCACGAACCGCAGCGCAGCCTTGCGAACGGCGCTTTGCAGCACCGCATCCGCCCCCGACCGTTGTGACACACCGAGATCGCCCGGGACGCTCTGCTGCAGGAGGGTCATCCCCTACTTCCTTCCCCGTGATGGATTTTGTTGTTTTGGGCCCCCTGCCGCCTATAGCACGATGATGATACCGGCCGGGAACCCGATATGTTACAAGAATGCCACACGCACCAGGATTATGTGACTGTTCCCCGAACGTTCGAAAGAGTTGATGAGGGGGCTTTGATTCGCAGCGGTAGGCTCGTGTCCGGGGTTGAAGTTCACGTCCGCTGCGAGGGAGAGCCGACATGCCAGCCTACGTCCAGCATCACGACATCCTCGAGACGCCCCCGGTTGTCTGTCCCGGCTGCATCGGCTTGCTTCCGATGTATGTGAGAGAGGTCGAGCCGCATTGGAGCATGGCCAAGATCGACTTCATCTATGAATGCTCCGACTGCGGCGCAGAAGTCAGGCAGACCGTGACCAAGCCGGAACGGCGGCATTAGAGCGAACGCTTCTGATTGAATCAGAACCGTTGCTCCAGTTTTTTGTTTGACGCGTTTTCTTAAACGCGAACCGGTACCACCCCGGGTCTAGTCCGAGGGCATGCTCCGCTTGAAAACGCTCCCCGCGCGCTGACGCCAGGCGTCGCGGATTGCGGCGCCCCTATCCTCGTCATCCGCGCGCGCAGCAGATCACACCCCGCGCATCGGCTGCGTGCGGGGAGTAACGGTCTAACGCAACGGCAATGTTTGGAACGCTGTCGGTTCAGGCAGCACTAAGGGAATGAGCACTAAGGGAACGACTCGGACTTTCGAGATTGCATTCCCTGAAGTGAAACGCAATCTCGTCAAGCGCACGCTGCTCCCACTCTTCGGCTTCCGCGAGCCAGAACACCTTACGCTCGGAATCTCGCAACGCACGCTCTCGGCAAAGATATTCCTGGCGGCGAATTTCAACGAGCTTGTCCATGCACTCCACTCCTGTGTGAAGCCAATCGGCGCGCGGACCATAGCAGAGTCACGCCGGTGAGTCCGTTGCATTTTGTCGCGCAAAAAGAGACAACCTTTCTTCGCCCTTTGCAACGCAACATACCCGTCACCGCGCGGCTCCTCTGGCATACAAAATGCCGACGCACCCGAGCCGGCGACCTGGCGCCCGATCAGCAACGCTTTTTTGCGCACTGTGATCATGATCGGCTCCCACATCACCGGCGCACGGGCATCGGCCAGCTCTTGTCTGCGACCGCATCTGCGGTACATAGCTAACCCAGGATTTTTTCGGACCAATCAAGCCTAGAAGTCCTGAAGGGACCGTCGGAGGGGACGCTATGAACGAACAAGATGGCAAACAGCGCTTGACATCCCGGGGCTGCGCGTGCGGCTGCGGGAACACCCTGGCGTTATCGGGCGCGGCGATGAGCCGACGTCAATTCGTGGCTGGGATGACCAGTGCCGCGACCGCGGCGGCGGTCGGGTTAGGCCATCCGCGGAACGCCTTGGCGCAGAGTGCCGACGCAAAACCCTATCGTATCGACGTTCACCATCATCTGTCGCCGCCAAGCTATATCGCGGCCGCGATCGCGAACAATTTTGGCGATGGCGCGCAGCGGAAATGGACCCCCGAAAGCTCGCTCGCCGATATGGACCAGGCGGGAATTGCGGTCGCGATGCTCTCGGTGACCCAGCCGGGTGTCAATTTCACCTCCGGTGAGCCAGCGCGCAAGCTTGTGCGCGAGTGCAACGAATATTCCGCGAAGCTGATCGCCGACCATCCCGGCCGCTTCGGAGGTTTCGCGATGCTTCCGCTCACCGACATCGACGGCAGCCTGAAGGAAATATCTTACGCACTCGACACCCTCAAGCTCGACGGCATCGGCCTGTTGACGAACTATCACGACAAATGGCTCGGAGATCCCGCCTTCCTGCCGGTCATGGAAGAACTCAACCGGCGCAAGGTCGTCGTCTACACCCATCCGGCGACAGCCGATTGCTGCGTCAACCTGGTGCGGACCCAACCGCCGGGGATGGTCGAATGGGGTACCGATACGACCCGCACCATCGCCGATATCGTGTTTTCCGGCAACGCGCAGAGATTCCGCGACATCCGCTGGATCTTCTCGCATGCCGGCGGCACCATGCCGTTCCTGATCGAACGCCTCGTCCGTCACCCGCTGCTTGAGCCCAAGGCAAAGGCCACCGTGCCTGAGGGAACGCTGGCCGAGCTCACCCGCTTCTACTACGACACCGCGCAAACCTCGAACAAGGCCGCGATGTCGGCGTTGTCGGCGATCATCCCCCCATCGCAGATCGTGTTCGGCACCGATTTTCCCTATCGCACAGGCATCGACCATGTGAAGGGCTTAAGGGCCGCCGGCGTGTTCACCGAGGCGCAAATCATGGATATCGAGCGCGGCAATGCGCTGAAGCTGCTGCCGCGGCTTGGCGCCTGGAGATGACTGAACGGAAGAACGAAGCCGTGAAGCTCGATCGCAGGACCGTGCTGGCAGGGATTTCAGCCGGCGTCGCAGCCGGAGGCGGCGCGGCGTTCGCGCAGCAATCTCCCGTCGCAACCAAGGAGAAGGGACCGCCGGTCTGGCTCAACGTGGATCAGAAGGAGCTCGATGACGCGTATGACCAGTCCAAATACGCGCCGAACCTCCAGCAGATCGTCAAGCGCTACGAGTCCAACAGCAATGCGATGCGCGCGCGCCTCGGCGAACCCAAACGCTTCAATTACGGGGCGACCGCGATCGAGCGGCTCGAAGTCTATTCCACCAAGCGGCCGAATGCGCCGATCCACATCCACATTCACGGCGGGGCCTGGCGCCAGCGGCCGGCGACCGAGTATGGCTTTCCCGCCGAAATGCTGATGAACGCCGGCGCGCATTACGTTGTCCCCGACTTCATTTCGGTGGACGAGACCAATGGCGATCTGATGCCGATGGCCGAGCATGTCAGGCGCGCCATCGCCTGGACCGTGCGCAACGCGCAAAGTTTCGGAGGCGACGCCGAGCGCGTGTATTTGTCCGGATTCTCCTCAGGCGCGCATCTGGCGGGGGTTGCGCTGCTCACGCCATGGCGGGCGGATTTCGAACTGCCCGATAACGTCATCAAGGGCGCGGTGCTCTCGAGCGGCATGTACGATCTCAAGCCGGTGCGCCTTTCGGCGCGCTCGAAATATGTCCGCTTCACCGACGAGATCGAAGAGCGTCTCTCTACCCAGCGGCACCTGGCACGGATCAATACGCCCCTGGTGCTCGCCCACGGCACCTACGAGACCCCCGAATTTCAGCGTCAGACCCGCGATTTTGCCGCGGCACTCAAGGCCGCCGACAAGCCCGTGCAGTATTTTGTCAACGAGAACTACAACCACTTCGAGATGATGGAGACGTTCGCGAACCCGTACGGCCTGTTGGGCCGCGCGGTGCTGGATCAGATGCAGCTGCGCTCGACTTGAGCCCGTCCTCCCTGCGGATTCGAAACACCGCTCGGCTCGGTTCCGACAGAACGCAGAAAACTGTGGGGCGCGCACGCATTTCGCGCGCCCCACGGATCCTGATTCCCCGATTGGTAACCTCGTTTACTTTGCTGTCGTCGTTTCGTTGACCGCCCAGCGTCCTGGTCCGGTCACGAAGAACAGCAGGAAAATGAAGCAATAGAGGATAGCAGCGTCGCCGCCGTTGATAATGGGGTAGAGGCCTTTCGGCGCATGGGCCATGAAGTAGGCGAAAGCCATGTCGCCGGCCAGAATGAACGCAACGGGGCGGCTAAAGAAGCCAATCGCGAACAGTGCGCCCCCGACCAGTTCGATCACCCCCTGAAACCACAGCAGGGTGCCCATGTCAGGCTGAGCCATCGTCGTATGCGGAAAGCCCAACAGTTTCGCCGTGCCGTGCTCAAGAAACAACAGTCCGACCACGATACGGACGATGCTTAGCGCTTCCGGCCAATATTTGCTGACGCGATCAAGGTTCATCGATATCCCCCATCATTGAAACAAGGCAGACTTTTCCGCCTCCACCGGGCTACCATAACCTGTCTGTCGAAGGATGTGCAGTCGCTACGCGCGCGGCGGTGCAACAATCAAGTGCCTGATTCACCGCGCCTTGGCTTCCTGTCACGCCGTTGTGACAGAAATTTCATGAAATGCATGGCAAGCTTTCCGGAAAGGCCGAGAGGGGACGATGAAACGCGGAATAGGCATCCTGCTTTCGCTTGGCGCGCTGGCGACCGTCGCCTATTTCACCGCCAGCAAATGGGCGATTCACCACAAAACGCTCACTTTCCACGATCCGCAGCGCAACCGTCCGGTCGCCGTCGACATCGCGGTTCGGCGCGACCGCGAAATGCAAGCGACGGCTGCAATGATCACGCTGCCGGTAGCGATCCTCAACCACGGCAACACGGTCAAGTTCACCGAATACTCTTTTCTGGCAAACCTTCTGGCCGTGCGCGGCTACATGGTCGTGAGCATCCAGCATGATCTCGAAACCGACGAGCCGATGGTGACGAAAGTCGGAGAGGAATATGCCGGCCGCCAGCCGCAATATGATCGCGGCACCGCCAACATCATGTTCGCCATCGACGAACTGAGGAAAATCCAGCCAAATTCGGACTACCGCCATCTGACCCTGGTGGGACATTCCAACGGCGGCGATATCTCGATGTACTTTGCCAAGCACCATCCCGATCTGATCCAGAAAGTCGTGACGCTCGACAATCTGCGGGTTCCCTTCATCACCGAAGGCAAGTTCAAGATCCTCTCGGTTCGCTCCCGGGATCCCGTCTTCAAGGCCGATCCCGGCGTCGTTCCCGACGACGACATGTGCCGGAAGGCCGGCATTACGCTGATCAAAACCAGCTACCAGCACAACGACCTCAGCGACCGCGGTCCGGACCACGTCAAGTTCACGATCCAGGCCATTCTCGATAAATTCCTCGATGACGACACGCCGCCGACCGCCGTGGAGACAAAAGGTCCCGCAGTGACCGAGCCCGGACGGCTGTCATTTTCCGCACCGCGTTGATTGGTCTCTGGCGCGCGCCGCGATCTTCCCGTTGCGGTCTACTGGAACATCTATCAGGCGAAATCCCCTCGGCCGTTAATGTCCTGGCTTGTGGCCTGGAGGATCGCCGCCTTTGTCCTGGCGGCTGACGCGCTGGGCGCGGCCCTTGTCGCGCGGCTGTTCCTCGCCTCGCTGGCGCACAACGCGTTGGTCGTCGGAGCGGGACCGGTCGGGAGACTTCAGCATACCCTTTTGCCCACCGTGCTTGCCGCCCTTCGGTTCCCGCGCAAACCGCGATTGCGGCGACAACGGCGTTGCGGAATTTCTATCCGCCTTCGCACGGCGCTCGGAAGGCGTTATGGTTCCGCGTCGTCGCCAAAGCGGCGTCACGCGGAGAGCAATCGCATGTCTGAAACCATCGACCTCGGGGCCCTCAAGCTGAATTTTCTGCAGAGCAAGGACACTACCGATGGCAGCATCGATATGTTCGAAATGACTGTGCAACCGAATGCGCGAATGCCCATACCGCACTACCATGATCGTTGGGACGAGACGGTTTACGGTCTCACCGGCACGACAACCTTCCGCGTTGATGGCAAGGATATCGACGTCGGTCCGGGGGAAACGGTTTTCATCAAACGCGGTATCGTCCACTGGTTCACCAATCGTACCGCCGAACCGTCGACTTGCCTTTGCACCCTGAGCCCCGGAGTGCTGGGGCCCCAATATTTCAAGGACATCGCGAAGCTGTTGGTGGCGGGTGCACCTGACCCTGCGAAGATGAAGGAAACGATGCTGCGCTATGGGCTGATACCTGCGCCGCCCTCCTCTTGAACGGAGCGTCATGCAGGATTTTCAATCCGCCTTGGCGCGGCGCTCCAAAATCGCCAGCGCCTCTGCATCGCCGCGGGCTCGGGCGTCGTCGATATAAGCGATCAGGAGATCGGCGAGCGTCGCATAGTCCCAGAGTTTCAGACCGGCCGGATCGAGCCAGCCGGCAAACTGGCTGTCGAGATACCCGCGCTCCGCATCATGTACTTCGACCCAAGCGGGTCCGGCGAGCCTGGCGGGATCGGCATCCCAATGGCAAATGACAAAACCCGCGTCCGACTTTGCCAGAATGCCCCGCCCGTCCCGCGGCGCTTCGCTCATCGGTCGCAAAGATTGGCCGATTTCTCCCAGCACACGCTCGACATGGCGACTCATTCAACGCTTCCGACTTTCGCAAGGAGATGGGCGGAGCACAGGCAGTGCCTTAGCCTCCTGTTCCACACCGTGGTGGTTCAAGTATGGCGGTGCGAAAACAGTTGCGTGTATCCGCGGTCCGCCGCTTTGGATTGTAACGGCTTGCGCGCCTCGGTGTTTGACTTTGGAACAAGTTCGAAAATCTGCGGCTCTTTTGTGCGAATCCCGCGGGAACGCCGGGGTGCCCGTGACGTTGACTCCCATTGCACTGCAAGGAGCACGAAATGAAGAAGTTCTTGTTTGCTGCCGCAACCATCGGCGCCCTGGCGGCGCCGGCCATGGCTGAGGATATTGGCGTCCGGGTCGGCCCGGTTGGCGCCGGCGTCACCGTTGGCGAGAGCCATCGCGACTACGACCGCGATCGGGTCCGCGAGCGTACTGTGATCAGGGAGCGCGAGCCGAGCGAGCGAACCACCGTCATCAGGAAGCACCGTGGCGACGGCGTTGAAAGCAAAACCATCATTCGCGAACGTGACTGATGAAAATACGCCCGCGCGTTTCCATTCGGAGCGCGCGGGCGAAGACTTTTCTGCGCTAACGCGGAGCCTTGCGGCCTGCGTTACGCCAGCTTGACATTCTTGAGCGGCAGGCTGCGGACCGGTTTTCCGGTGGCCGCATAAATGGCGTTCAGCACAGCCGGCGCCACGACGCAGATGGTCGGCTCCCCGATGCCACCCCAGAAGTCGTAGGTCGGCACGATCGCCACCTCGACCTTCGGCATCTCGGCAAGGCGCATGATCTCGTAGGTGTCGAAGTTGAGGTTGGTCACGCGGCCATTCTCCACTGGCATTTCGCCGTAAAGCGTGGCGGTGAGACCGAACGCCACCGATCCCTGCACCTGGGCTTCGATCTGTCCGGGATTGACCGCATGGCCGGAATTGACCGCCAGCACCATACGATGAACTTTCAGCTTGCCTTGCGGGCTCACCGAGACTTCGGCGACCGCCGCCGAATAGCTGCCGTAACCCATGAACTGCGCGATACCGCGATGGACGCCTGCCGGCAGCGGCTTGCCCCAGTCGCCCTTCTCGGCCGCGGCATTGAGCACGGCGAGATGCTTGGGATGATTCTTCATGAGCGCGCGACGAAATTCGAGCGAGTCCTTGCCCGCCGCTTTCGCCACCTCTTCCATGAAGCATTCCATGTAGACGGCGTTCTGGTTGGTGTTCACCCCGCGCCACGGCCCGACCGGAACGTGCGAGTTACGCATCGCGTACTCGATCAGCAAATTGGGCACGTCGTAGCCAAGCTGCGCATCGCCGGGCGTATCGTAATAGCCCTGGAGCTGACGCATGTCCTTGCCATCGACAATGCCCTTCGGGTTGAGCATCGAATTGATCGATTGACCGGAGACGCGAACGTGCAAGCCCGTGAGATTGCCCGCGGCGTCCAACCCGGCCGACATCTTGCATTGCGAGATGGGCCGGTAGAAATCATGGGCCTGATCTTCCTCGCGACTCCAGATCATCTTGACCGGAGTGTCGGGGAAGGCTTTGGCGATCTCGACCGCCTGGTGGACATAGTCCTGCGTGCCGCCGCGCCGGCCAAAGCCGCCGCCGAGGTCATGGCGATGGACTTCGCATTTTTCCAACGGAATGCCTGAGGCTTCCGACAAGGCCGCCAGCGACGCCTCCAGGTTTTGCGTGGCAGTCCAGGCATCGGCCCGGTCGGCCGAAAGCTTGACCGTGCAGTTCATCATTTCCATCGGCGCGTGGGCGAGGAAGGGTGTGGCGTAAACCGCTTCCACCTTCTTTGCAGCTTCGCCGATCGCCTTTAACGCATCGCCGTTCTTCCGCTCGCCATTGGTGGCGGTGGCCGTGAGACCCTCCTTGAGCATTTCAGCAATCGTGGCGCTTGATTGCGAAGTGTTCGGTCCCTCATCCCAGACGATCGGGAGCGCTTCGAGCGCTTTTTTGGCGCGCCACCAGGTATCGGCGACGACCGCGACGCCGGTGTCCTTGACCCGCACCACCTTCTTCACGCCGGGCATGCCGGCGACTTTACTCTCGTCGTAACTCTTGAGCTTGCCGCCGAATACCGGGCAGTCCTTGATGGCCGCGCAGAGCATTCCGGGCAGTTTCAGATCGATGGCGAAGATCTTGCTGCCATCGAGTTTGTCGGCGGTATCGAGTCGCTTGAGCGGCTTGCCGGCGATCTTCCAGTCCTTGGGATCCTTCAGCTTGATCGACTTGGCGTCCGGCGGCGTCAGCTTGGCGGCCGCGGCGGCAACCTCGCCATAACGGATCGAGCGCTTGCTCGCCGCATGGGTGATGACGCCGTTGGACACAGTCAGCTCGGCGACGGGAACATTCCACTGGTCGGCCGCGGCTTGCATCAGCATCATGCGCGCCACCGCGCCACCGCGCCGGACATAGTCCTGCGAGGTGCGGATGCCGCGGCTGCCGCCGGTGCCCATTTCACCCCAGGCGCGTTTGCTGGCGAGGTTGCGGCCAGGCGTGATGCCTTCGGTCGTCACCTTGCTCCAGTCGCACTCGAGTTCTTCCGCCACCAGCTGGGCCAGTCCCGTAATTGTCCCCTGCCCCATTTCCGAGCGCGCGACGCGGATCACGCAGGTGTCGTCCGGCTTGATCGCGACCCAGATGTTGACTTCGGTCGCTGCCGGCGCGCTTTGCGCCTGCGCTTCTTCAATGCCGAACGGCACGTTTAACCCGAGCGCCAGACCGCCGCCCGCGACCGCTGCCGAGCCGACGATGAACGTGCGTCGCGAGAGTTCTGCGTTCTTTTCCAAGACCGCATTATTCAAGACCGTATTGTTCAAGACCATTTTGTTCATGGCTAACCTCCCGACCGGCCGGTGGTACCGACGCCAGCCGCCACATGCACAGCCTCGCGGATGCGCTGATAGGTGCCGCAGCGGCAAATATTGGTCATCGCCTCATCGATGTCCTTATCGGTCGGCTTGGGGTTTTTCTTGAGCAGCGCCGCGGCGGCCATGATCTGCCCGGACTGGCAATAGCCACATTGCGGAACATCGACGGAGGCCCAGGCTTTTTGCACCGGGTGCGACGCGCCGACCGATAGCCCCTCGATGGTCACGATCAGGTCAGTTTCCTTGACATCCCCGACGGGGATCGAGCACGAACGCTGCACCTCGCCATTGACGTGCACCGAGCAGGCCCCGCACTGGGCGATGCCGCACCCATATTTCGTGCCGGTCAGGCCGACATGCTCACGAATGACCCAGAGAAGGGGCGTGTCGGCCTCCGCCGAAACTTCCCTTACCGTTCCGTTGATGTTGAGTTTTGCCATATGCTTTCCTCCATTGGGGGGAACCATAGCGGCGAGACAAACCGTTGCCTAGAGCCCAGTCGGTTCTGATTAATTCAGAACCGAGGCTCTAATCTTTTATTTTGACGCGTTTTCTTTACGCGAACCGGTATCCACTTCGCTTGAAAACGCTTTATCCCCTTCGCGCGCAGATCAGGCCTGAGGCCGGTCGCTAGCCGTTCGCCAGCGAGATTGCGGTGCGGCATATAGATCGGTCCGACTTTTTCATGGGATTAAAGTTTTCGTCAAAAGGCAATGCTGTTGCACATAATCTCGGCAGGCAAAATCCCGACTGGAAACTTCAAAGCTGCCGCGGCGGCTATTCGACCGTCCTGGAGCTGATCTCGTCGAACTGCGAGACCGTGGCATGCAGGTTCTTTTGCACCTCGGCCAAGCCCTCAAGCAATTGCTTGACCTCCTTCCGGGAAAGGCTTTGGACGGCGGTGTCCACCACCTCCCTGGCGAGCGGGATCAGCTCGGCTTTCAGCGCGCGTCCCTTGGGGGTGAGATGAACGTGCCATTTGCGGCGGTCCTTCTTGTTCTGTACCCGGCGGACCAGCCCCTTTTTTTCCATGTTCAGGATGGCGCTCAGCGTGGTCGGCTCCATGGTGCCGACGCGACGGGAGAGCTCGCGCTGGTTGAGCCCATCCTCATTCCACAGCGCCCGGAGGAAGTACCACATGCCGAGCGTGACGCCGTGAGGCTCGATCTTCAACTGAAGGAAGCGTTGCAAGGCCCGATGGGTCGAGCGGATCTGGTAGCCGACGCTCTCCGCAAACGGAAAATCGGCATCATTGCCGGCGGTCTTGCCGCGCGGCTGGACCTTGCCGGTTCCGACTTGTTTCCTCGTGGCCAATGGCGCCCTCGTTGTTCGCCGCAGAATCCGTGATTGCACATTCGCCTGCCACAGGCAAACGGCATCAGGCATCCCTGCTCCATCGGAGCGTTAGGAAACGCGCCGCCTTCGCAGGCGGCGCGGGTTGTGCTATCGCTTAGCAAGCTAAGTATTAAGCCCGAATTGCTGCCATGAGGGTGAAATGAGTCTCGATCCCGACGCCCGGGAGATGGTGCTGACGGTCCGGCAAAAGTCGGAAATCGCCGATGGCGTGTTCCTGTTTGAGCTGCGCTCGCCGACCGGCGCCGAGCTGCCACCCTTCACGCCGGGTTCCCATGTCACGGTGACCGCCCCCTCGGGCCAGAAGCGCCGCTACTCGCTCTGCAATGACCCCGACGAGCGCGATCACTATCTCATCGCCGTCAAGCGGGAGGCCTCGGGCCGTGGCGGATCATTGAGCTTCACCGAGGACATCAGAGAAGGCGATAAGGTCACCCTCGAGCCGCCGGCCAATGAATTCGAGATGTCGGCCTCGGAGCCCAAGAGTTTCATCTTCATCGCCGGCGGCATCGGCATCACGCCGATCCGGGCGATGATCCGTCATTGCATCCGTCACGGCAAGCCAAACTTCAAACTCTACTATTTCACCCGAACGCCGGAGGCGATGGCCTTTCGGGAAGAGTTCAGCGCGGGCGAGTTGGCCGGAAAGGTCATCCTCCATCATGATAACGGCGATCCCGAGCAGGCCTACGATCTCTGGCCGGTGCTGGAAGAACAGCGCGGCGCTCACCTTTATTGTTGCGGTCCGCGCGGTCTGATGGACTCCGTCCGCGATATGACCGGCCACTGGCCGGATTCTGCCGTGCACTTTGAGGATTTCGTCGGGGCATCCGCGCCGCGTGCCGACGACAAGCCCTTCGAGGTCAAACTCGCCAAGAGCGGAAAGCGTTATGAGGTTGCTGCCGCTGTTTCCATTCTGGATGCGCTCCGCCAACATGGCCACGTCTTGGCAAGTTCGTGCGAAAGCGGCACCTGTGGGACTTGCCGCACCCGCTTTACCGAGGGCGAGCCCGACCATCGCGATCTGGTGCTGTCGGACAAGGAAAAGAAAAGCGAGATCATGATTTGCGTGTCGCGCGCCAAATCACCGGCGCTGACACTGGATATCTAGACAACAGAAAAACATCATGAGCGAACGGCTAAAGCTTGGTATCATCGGCCTGGGACGCGCCTTTACCCTCATGCTGCCGACCTTCGCCTCACATCCGCATATCGCGATGGTCGCGGCCAGCGATCCGCGTTCCGACGCACGCGAGCGTTTCGCTGAAGAATTTGGTGCGACGGTTTACGAAAGGGCGGACGCGCTGTGCGCCGATCCGGAAGTCCAGGCCGTCTATGTCGCCTCGCCGCACCAGTTTCATGTCGATCACGTCAAGCTCGCCGCCGCGCAACGAAAGCACGTGCTTGTCGAAAAGCCGGTGGCGCTGACGGTCGAAGATTGCCGGGAAATGATTGAGGCCGCCCGGCAAGCCGGCGTCCAGCTCCTGGTCGGCCACAGCCACAGCTATGACCTCCCCTATTTGCGCACCCGAGAAATGATCCGGAGCGGCGCCTACGGGCGCGTGCGCATGATCAATGCGTTGAACTTCACCGACTTTCTGTACCGGCCGCGCCGCCCGGAAGAGCTCGACACCAAGGCCGGTGGCGGCGTGGTGTTCAGTCAGGCCGCCCATCAGGTCGACATCGTCCGGTTGCTTGCGGGCGCAAAAGCAAAATCGGTCCGGGCCTTCACCGGCAATTGGGATCCGGCGCGCGCCACCGAGGGCGCCTACAACGCCCAGATCAAGTTCGAAGACGGCAGCTTCGCCTCGCTAACGTATAGCGGCTATGGGCGTTTTGATACCGACGAGTTTCAGGGATGGTGGGGCGAGCTGGGTCAAAAACGCGACGGTGACAATTCTTACGGGCGCGCCCGGCAGATGCTGCGGAACGCGAAGACGGCGGTGGAAGAAATTGAAATGAAAAACCGGCGCGCCTATGGGCCGGCCGGCCGTGACGCCTTTCACCGGGAGACGGATGCTGCCCATAATCATTTCGGACTGGTCGTGGTGAGTTGCGAGCGCGCCGATCTCCGCCCCCTCCCTCAAAGCGTCGTCGTCTATGGCGACGAAGTGCGCCGCGTCGAGGAACTGCCTCCGCCACAGATTCCGCGCAGCGAGGTCGTCGACGAGCTCTACGACGCGGTGGTTTTGGGCCGGCCGCCGCTTCATTCCGGAGAATGGGGGCTCGCAACGCTGGAGATTTGTCTTACGATTCTCGCATCTGCCGAAAGCGGGCGACAGGTCGAGCTGCAGTACCAGGTTTGAATCTACCTCGACATCGTGGAGACCCGAGTTGGGCGTTTTTGCGTCCCGAGCCAAAGCCATGCAGGCATATTGGACCATATCAACATCAAAGGTGTGTTGATGCATTTTCTCCGGTGCGGACGACGCCGAGCCGCTGTAGGGTCTGCAATTGATCCGCTTTCAAACGGAGGAAACGCATATGAAAAAACCAACCGCGGAATTTGTTGGGACGTTTACGCTGGTTTTTTTCGGATGTGGCGCGGCAGTCATCGCCGGAATGGGAACGGGCCCGACCGCTATCGACGTACTCGGGATTGCGTTCGCGTTCGGATTGTCGATTGTCGCGATGGCATATGGAATCGGTCCGGTATCCGGTTGTCACGTCAATCCAGCGGTGAGTTTTGGAGTACTGATCGCAGGTCGCATGACGTCGAGTGATTTCATTTCTTACGTCGTTGCGCAGGTTCTGGGCGCAATTGCCGGAGCGGTTGTGCTTTACATTATCCTATCCGGAAAGTCGGCAGGCTGGACTGGAGATCTTGGACAGAATGGCTGGGGCCCGGGTTACCTCGGTGAGTACAATTTGCTCTCTGCCTTCATCTTCGAGGCGGTTGCGACCTTTCTCTTCCTGGTCTGCATTCTCGGTGTGACGCAAAAGGGTGGCGCTGCACAATTCGCTGGCTTGGCCATCGGGCTGACGTTGGTCGCGATTCATATCGTTGGCATTAACGTCACGGGTGTTTCGGTCAACCCGGCGCGCTCTCTCGGTCCGGCGATCGTCGGCATGGGCGCCAAGCCGGCTGCACTGGGACAGCTGTGGCTGTTCATCGTCGCCCCGCTGATTGGAGCGGGGATCGCAGGTTTTCTGTTCAAATCGGGCGGTATTCTCTCCGCTGAGAATGCCTGATACAGAGATGCAAAAGCATCGAACTACGACGTGCAATTGCAGACCGGAGAATCTCGAGATTCCCCGATGCGCAATTGCGCATCTGAGGTCTGGTGCTAACGCACCATCCCGGAATGACGGCCCAATATGATTGCGCCTTGCCGCGGCCAAACTCCCAGCAGAGAGAGGATTTCCTTCACTCTATGCCCGTCTACCCTCTCGTCACCGGATTGTTGGCGCGCGACGCGATGATGGCGATGAGATCGTTCTCGGCCGCCGCTGCCGTCTTGTAGCGGGGCTCGGTCGTCACGAACGGCTGGGCGGACTCGGCCGGATGGAATATCTCGACATAATAGAGATCGGTGGAAGGGTCCTTCTTCGGCTCGATGCGGATGAGTGCCATCGTCTTCTCCTATCCATGGCCGGTTTACACGGCGGCTGGAAACAAAGCCGTCCTGAGCTTGCCGGCGAGCGCCGCACTCGCGGCTCCCGACACTTCGGTGGTGCCTCCCATTCCGAGATACCGCTCCGCGATTTCCGGAGAGTTCTGCAAATCCTTCGAGGATCCCGAAAGCGTGATCTTGCCGTTTTCGAACACATATCCTCGATCGGCGATCGACAGTGCCTGGCGCGCATTCTGCTCCGCGAGCAGAATGGTGATCCCTTGCGCGCGCAGGCCGACGATAAGGCGGAAGATTTCGGCAACCAGAAGCGGCGCTATGCCAAGCGACGGCTCGTCGAGCAGCAGAAGCCTTGGCTTCGACATCAGACCCCGTGCGATCGCCAGCATCTGTTGTTGTCCGCCTGAGAAATTACCCGCGATATCCCTCATCCGCTCGCGAAGGACCGGAAACAGCGCGAAGACAGATTCAAGCCGCTCGGCATGATCTGCTTCGGACGAGGCGTACGCGCCAAGCTCGAGATTCTCGGCGACCGTCATCCCAGCGAAAATCTGCCTGCCTTCGGGAATGTGAGCAATGCCGTGGCGCAAGCGCTCGGCAGCAGACAGCGCTTCGATCGGCTCGCCATCCAGCACAATGTTCCCGGCCTCAGTACGGAGAAGCCCAGAGATCGACTTCACCAAAGTCGATTTTCCGGCGCCGTTGGCCCCTAACAGGGTTACGATCTCCCCACGTTCAAGCGCCAGGTCGACGTTATGCAAAACGCGATTGTGCCCGTATCCGACAGAGACGGACTTGAGTTCAAGAAGCGGCATGGTTCTCGCCTCCGAGATAGGCCTCGATCACGCGGCTGTTCTTTTGAATCTCGCTCGGCGCTCCCGCGGCAATGATGGCGCCAGAATCCATCACGACGACATGATCGGCCACATTCATCACCAGCGACATATTGTGCTCGACGATCAGAACCGGAATTCCAAGGGTTCGGATCGCGCGAAGTAAATTCGCCAGTTCCTGCGTTTCGGTATCGTTCAATCCTGCCGCGGGCTCGTCGAGGCACAGAAGCTTTGGCTGCGCCATCAGGGCGCGGATGACTTCGAGCAGTTTTTGCGCGCCCATCGGCAATTCCGTGGCGTGGGTGTGCTTGAACGGCGCTAGCCCAACCAGCTCCAGCATCTGTTCGGCGCGGCCGAGAACGCGGCGTTCTTCGTTTCTCGAAGCCTTCAGCCAGAGCATCTCACTTGCGCCGGAGTGTGATGCGAGCCGGTGTCCGCCGACCATCACGTTCTCGATCGCCGTCATGCCGGGAAAAACCCGCGCCGACTGGAACGTGCGTATCAGCCCCATATCGGCGATCTTCACGGGCGACATCCCGGCAAGATCGCGCCCCAGGAACAGCACCTGCCCCGCATCCTTGGACAGGATGTTGGTGACCAGATTGAAGACGGTGGTTTTGCCGGCGCCGTTCGGGCCGATCATCGCGGTCACCTGATGCGGCGCGACGTCGAAGGTCACGTCGTCGATGGCCTTGAGGCCCCCAAAACTCTTGGTGAGGTGGCGCACGCTCAGCACGGAGTTTTCACCGATCGACGCCTCAGACTGAGCGTTCAAAGCCGTCATAGCGCCCTCGCCGACGTTTCAGATGTGCTCTCCTTAGCCTCGCGCGGTGAGCCCACCAGCCGGATCGCCCATTGAACGACCGCGCCGTAGAGGCCTTGCGGAAGATACAGGAAGCTCGCGACCAAGAGAGCGCCCGAGGCGAAGGTCTTGTAGATCGCGAGCGGTTGAAACACCGTCGGCAACAGCGTCAGCAGCAGCGCGCCGAACAATCCGCCGAGCAGCGTGCTTTCGCCGCCGACGATCAGCATCGCGACAAGTTCGAGCGACCGTCCGGTCCCGACCATTTCCGGCGACAGGAAATTGAAGAAAAACGCGTACATGCTTCCCGAGAGCGAAGCCAGCGTCACGCTGATCATGAAGGCGGCCAGCTTGTAGCGAACCGTGTTGATGCCGAGCGCGGCTGCCGCCATCTGGTCGGAACGGATCGCCTTGAGCGCCCGCCCAAATCCCGAGCGCATCGCACCCGTCAGCGCAACGAAGATGATCGCATCGAGCGCAAACACCACGTAAAACATCGCGCGGGGCGTTGCGAATTCAAACCCTGCGACGGAAAACGACGGGATGCCCACGAGTCCGGACGGGCCACCGGTAATATCGAGAAATCCGACCGCGCAGGAATCAATCAGCAGCCCAAACGCCAGCGTCGCCAGCGCCAGATAGAGACCCCGGAGGCGAAGCGTCACCACGGAAAGGACCAGCGCACAGGCCAGCGAGACGCCGATGCCTGCGACAATCGCAAGCAGTGGCGCAAGTTCGTAATTGATCGACAGATAGCCCGACGTGTAGCCGCCGATCGCCATGAAGCCGGCCTGGCCGAGGCTGACCTGCCCGGCATAGCCCATGAGGACGTCGAGACCCATCAGCGTCATGAACAGGATGCCTGCGATGACAAGTCCGCTGAGGATGCCGTTATCGGTCACCACGACGGGAATGTGCGCGGCTGTCACCAAGGCGAGCGCAGCCAAAGGCCAGGCAAGGCTCGCCGGCAGTTTGGCGGCGTGCGCCACGGCTTTCACTTCGTCGCGGGTGTCCTGGCGTTTGCCAACGACTGCCTGGACAAGGCCGTGAGGACGCCAGATCAGCACCGCGAGGAGAATGAGAAGCGCAATCGCGGTCGAGAACAGCGAGGAAATGTAGGCGGTGGCCAATTGGGTCACGAGCCCCAGAAAAAGTCCCCCAATGATCGCCCCGGGAAAGGACGCGATGCCGCCGATCGCGGCCGCCACAAAGCCCGAAATCGTGAACAGGCGACCGGTATCGAATTGCAGCGAAGTGGTGGGCGCAACAATGACGCCGGCGATCGCGGCGATCAATGTTGCCAGAGCAAAGCTCAAAAGCGTCATCCGCGGGACGTTGATTCCCATCAGACTGGCGGCTGCGGGATTTTCGGCGCAAGCGCGCAATCCCTTGCCGAGTTTTGTCTTTGCGACCAGCCACCAAAGCGCGGTGATGCAAACTGCCGTTGACCCGAGTACCCAAAAGGCCTGGGTCGGCACCCGGATCGGGCCGAACTCCAATGGCGCCTCGCCCGAGAACGGCGGCATGGCGTAGGGCTGGCTGCCCCACACCACCAGCGCGACGCCCTCGATCATGGTCAAGAGCCCGGCGGTCAGCATCAGGACATTCGCATTCGACAGCCGTTCGAGCGCGGGCACGAAGGTGAAGGCGCCGATAGCGACCCCAATTCCCACCGTCGCTGCGACCGCGGAAGGGATCGCGAGCCACAGCGGCCAGCCCCATGCAACGCCCAGCGTGTAGCCGATCATCGCGGCGACGATGGCAAAGCCGCCCTGCGAAAGATTGATCGCGCCGGTCACCCGGTAGACAAGCGAGAACCCAAGCGCAATCGCGGCGTATATGCTGCCTACGACCAGCCCGCCGATACAGATCTGCAGGAACTCCAGCACTAGTGGTCCGATTCTAACATTCGCATCCTGGTTTGGTAGGCACCTTTGCGAATGTTAGAATCAAAGGGACCACTAGCAAATATATGTCTTTAGTGGAGCTTTGGATTTGACATTCGCATTGCGAGTGTGTGGTTGGGAGGGTAGCGAATGTCAAATCCACTCCACTAATGGTTACCGTCCGATTCCCTCTGCGCGGGGAATGCCGAGCGGATCGCTTACCACTGCCCAGGTTTGTGCGGCAGGGTCCCAGCGCGTGACAACGACGTTCGATTCGTCGAGCCCGCGATTGGGCACCGCCTTGAAATCATAAGTGCCGTTGACGCCGGCAAACCCCTTCAGTTCGCGTAAGTAGGCGCGCAGGTCTTCCGCCGTTGCATCGGGTTTGAGTTTCCGTAAGCCCTCGACCACGAGAAGGGCCGGATCCCAGGCATAGGTCGACGGCCCATCCGGCTTGATGTCCGTCCCTTCGAACGCCTTGAAGAAAGATTCCCTTGCAACGGATGCCTCGGTGGGCTGGACGGGACGCGAGGATTTAAGAAAATCCGCAGCCGGTATGTACAGCTCCTTGGGCAGAAACGCCGCATATTGCGTCATCTGCGCATAGGTCATGTTGCCGTTGGTGGTCGCAACCGGCACCTCCAGACCCGCGTCGCGCACCGCCTTGAAGATGGTGCCGATCGGCCCACCGGTGGACCAGGCCACCAAGACATCGGGACCAGCTCCCTTCAATCGCTGAATCTGCGCGGAAGCACTGACGTCCGTCGGGTTCAACTGCGCTTCCGCGATCAGTTCCACGTCCTTGTGGCCTTCGCTTCCAACCAGCGACTTGAAATTCCGGTTGGCGTCCTGCCCTGTCGCGTCGGTCGATGTGATCAGCGCCACCTTCTTCCAGCCCTTGCGGCCGAAATACCTCAAGAGCGCGCCTGCCAGTTCCTTGGTCGAAATGCTCGAACTGTAAACGAAGCTTCCATTGGCCGGCGTAATCCCGGGCGAGAAGCAGTAGAGAAGC
>DASQOU010000205.1:0-3204 GCA_035644295.1 Bradyrhizobium sp. | reverse complement strand
CCGAACCACAGGATGAACATCGGGGCCAGCGCCACGCGGGGCAGGCCGTAAAGACCCATCACCAGGGGATCGACGATTTTTGCCGCACGCCGGTAGTGGGCGAGCGCGATGCCGATCGGCGTGCCGATCAGCGCGCCGAGGAAGAGGCCGAGCAAGGCTTCCGTAACGGTGGTGTGGACGTGGCGCCAAAGCTCGCCGCTTTTCAACAGCAGGAGCAATCTTTCGCCGATCAGGCTCGGCCGGCTGCTCCAGAATTCGTTGAACAAATTGCCGGCGGCGAATTCCCAGATCAGCAGCAATCCGATGATGAGCGCGAGCCGCCAGAGCCAGGCTGAAAAATCCACGCTCTCACGCACCGATCCGCTCGGGGAGAGAATTTCTTCGGCGATGACAGGATCGGTCATGAGGGCGTTCGGTTCACGGCAGATAGCGCAGAGCGACGACGTCCCGGTAGGCGAGTTCCTTCACGGTCGGGTCAGCCACCCGCACCATCTCCAGCGCGGTTTTGAATCCGGCCTCCTGCGCGCGTCCATCATGGGACAGGCTGCGCTCAGCCGCATCCTTGGCAACCGTCACGACGAGGTCCGGCGACAGTGTAGGAAACCGTTCGTGGACCGCGGCCTCTACCGCCTTCGGATCGGTCTGAATGATCTTCTCGGCCTTGACCACGGCACGCGCCACCGCGTGCGCCGTGGCGTCATTCGCCTTCAGCCAGCTGCCGACGGCGATGAGATCGAGCGCCAGATAGTCGAGATCGCGGAAATCCGCGACGAATTTGTACTTCCCCGTGGCCATGTAGGCCTGGACGTCCGGCGTCGTGAACATGCCGGCCGCGACCGATGCGCGTTCGATCGCCGCGCGCATCGAGGCTCCGGTTCCCGCGGCAATGATCTCGTAATCGCTGTCCGGGTTGAAGCCGAGCTTTCGGATCATGAAGCGAAGTGTGTTGTCGGTGAGGCTGCCGGGCGAGGTGATCCCGACCGCTTTGCCGCGAAGGCTCGCCAGATCGGTTGCGGGCGATTCCGCCGGCGCCAGCAGCGAATAAGGATGCTTGTCGAGCAGGGCCACCAACACCGCGCCGCCAAGCCCGCGGCTGGCGAGCCGCAACGCGTGGTCGCCAGCACAGATGCAGAGATCGACGCCGCCGCCCGCCAGGGCCTGCACGGCGGGTCCACCACCGTCGAAGTCGATGATCTCGGCGGCAATGCCCTCCGCCTCAAACAGTTTTTGCTGGATCGCCACCACGACGGGGATCGACGCAATCGATTGTTGCGCTGAGGCGATCCGAAGCGCGGTCGCCGCCTGCGCGGCACCGCCACATAATGTGACCACGCTCCACGCGCCGAACACGGCAATGGCAAAGCGGAATAGCCCAATCCGGTTCATCGTGCGCGCCGGCATCAATTCGGCAACTTGGCGGCAAAAGCCGAATTGCGAAGACAGAGGCAGCCCTTGGGGTCCTGCCATAACCTTTCCTTTTCATGCAAAAGACCGATCGCCCGCGCCACCGCGTTGAACTCGTGGCTTGAGAAGCGCTCGGCAATATCGGTGAAGTAGAGCGGGGTCTTCTCGATCACCGCGGCGATCTCTTCGGCGAGTTTGTCGATGACCGCAGGAGAAGCCTTCTCGGCCTCATGATCGGCCTTGCCGCCAAGATAATCGGCGATCTTCGCCGTGTCGGCGTAGGCGTAGGTGATGCGCTGATAGCGCTCCTTGGGAATTCCCTCCGAGATCGTCGCGTCGATCCCCACCTTGGCGGTGGTCGGCACGATGCCATGGGGCGTCGGCGCGAGCGAGGGGTCCAAAGGTTTGCCGCGGGCGTTGCTGACGATCATGATGTCGCGGTCGCCCTGGACCCGGGTCGCGATCGCCCATTCGACTTCGACGGGATTGAAGACGTCGATATCATCATCGACGACCACGACATGCTTGATGTCCATCACCGATAAAGCGGCCAGCAGTGCATTCTTGCCGTCGCCGGCCTGCTTCTTGATCGAGATCACCGCGTGCCAAAAGGTGACGCCGCCCATCGTCATATTGATGTCCTTGACGACAACACCCGCGGTGCGCAACGCCTGCCGGATCGCGGTATAGCGGGTCGGCGCCATCAGCCAGGTATTTTCCCAGGGCATGTGCAGCGAATAATAGACGGCGTCGCGACGCATCGACACCGCCTTGACCCGGACGATCGGGTTCCAGTGCAGGCCGCCCATCAGCCAGGTAAATTCGCCGAAGCGTCCTTCGGGGTGGGTCCAGCCGGTGGGCAGGACCTCGGCTTCCAGTACGATTTCAGCATCCGCGATATAGGGAACATCGACGGTCTCGCACGCTGCCAGTTTGACCGCCCACCCACGAATGCCGCCGGCGATCGCCATTTCGTCGGTGCCGAGCGGTGCCTTGAAGCCTGCGCCCAGCAACTCGATGGGATGGGTTCCGATGCTGATCGAAATCGGCAACGGCCGTTTCGCATCAAAGGCGCGTTGCACGAACAACCGCATGTTGTTGGGGGTTACGATATCGATGCCGGTCAGGTTCTTTTCCTTGACCATGAAACGGTAAATGCCGGTGTTGATGCCGAATTCGGGATCGCGGGCGATGACGACGCCGGCGGTGATCATCGGGCCGCCGTCATAGATCGACGACATCGGGATCGGAAGCTTGTAAAGGTCGACGTCGTCGCCCTTCATGACGATCTCGCGCGTCGGAGAGCTTGCGACTCGTTCGGGCGCAATCGGATTGTTGATCCCGTTCTTTAAACGGTCCTCGATCTCAAGATATTCGGTGGCGCCCATCGCCATCATGGCGCGTTCGCGTGAGCGGATAATGCCCGATACGACGGGCATGGCGTAGCCGATGACCTTGTGGAAGAACACGGCCTTGTCGGACTGGTCGACCAGGGTCGCAATGTGGCGGATATCGATCGGCTGGTGAAAGTCGATCAATTCGCCAACCTGGCGCAAGCGATCGAGGAAGCCGCGGAACGTCTCGTCCATTGGTTCTATCTCCGTACCCTATTGCCCTGATCGCCCGCGGGCGGTGCGGTCGAAGCCTTTCCTTGCCGCAGCTTTTCAGCCGCCAGTTCGCGCAAATTTTTGCGGTCGAGCTTGTTGGTCGAGGCCAAGGGAAGGCTGTCGACAAACCAGATCGAACGTGGGTGCTGGTAGGCAGGCGCGTTCTCTAACGCAAAGCGCTTCAGGCGGCTCT
>DASQOU010000204.1:0-5759 GCA_035644295.1 Bradyrhizobium sp. | reverse complement strand
AGATTTTCCGCCGATTCCTTGCCGCGGTTCGGGACGATATCGAACGTCACCTTGGCGCCATCCGGCAGGCCGTCCAGGCCGGCCTTCTCGACGGCCGAGATATGGACGAACACGTCCTTGCCGCCGGTGTCCGGCGCGATGAACCCATAACCCTTTTGCCCGTTAAACCACTTCACTGTACCACTCGCCACGTCGCTCTCCCCTCGCAATAACGATTGCAGCCAGTAGAGCGGCGAAAAGGCAGTTGAGCAAGAGAAACCCGCCGGCGTGAACCGGCAGGCCAGGGCTTCCCACACAGGTTCGTAGTCCTGCGAACCTGATAGTTTTCGGGCAGTGCGAACAGTCCGTTCGCTGACCCCGATCTCTTCCGCGATCATTAGGATTCGCCTGGTCGAACTGGCGCTGAAGGGAGATTCCGGGTGTTCCACAGACAGAACACCCCTAGGTCTATACGAACTGATTCTATTTGACGGACGATAGAACCGGCGGCAAAATCCTAGCCATGGGCGCGCCGATCCAATAGCGAAAATTGATCAACGCCGGGGGCGCCGACGACATAAGGGGGCATCCGAAATGACCGGAGCGTCCATGATCTTAGTCGAAGATGAAGCCCTGATCCGGATGATGCTAGCGGACATGATTGAAGAGCTTGGGCATCGCGTGGTTGCGGAGGCGGGCAACATCCAAGTCGGGCAGGCTCTGGCACAGGCGGCTATTTTTGAGCTCGCCGTTCTCGACATAAACATTGCCGGTTATAGTATCCGCCCGGTCGCCGAGATCATCGACGGGCGGGGCCTGCCGTTTTTCTTTGTCACCGGCTATGGGCCAGCAGGCCGACCAGAAGCGTTCAGAACACGCCCGGCGCTTCAGAAGCCGATCCTGATATCGAAACTCGGCGAGGCAATAAACTCGATCCTGTCGATTTGAATCGCATCGGCCGCCTCCGCGTCGCCGGCTGACCGACCTTCGCCGTGGCCGTCCGGAATTCTGCGGTCCGCGTGCAGCGCGGACCGCTCGCCAGCGATACGACGCGGCGCAGGAACGTGGTCAGGTCGCAAAGGGTAGTCGAGAGCGGCGCGCAGCTCCTTGGCTGTCTTCAACGCCAGGCTCAATCCCAGCCCGCGCCCATCACCACGCGGCCGCCCCAGGTCGACGCATGCGTCGACGTCTTTCCTCTGGCAGGCATAGATGAAGGCGTGCCGACCACCAGAACAGGAGCCCAAAACGCCGACCTTGCCATTGTGACTGGACTGCGCGCGCACCCACTTCACTGCGGCCTCGCTATCGCCGACCATCTGGGCGTCGGAAATGCCGCCGTCGGCGCGCAGCTGGGACGTTGATCTCGCCTGAAGCGAACCAGCGTCACGTGGGTGTTATCGAGAAAGTGCCCGGCGGCGACGAGCCGCCGGGCTGAACCCGTCTCAATCGTACAGAACCGCTGCGATCTTCGGGTCGGTGATGTTGGACTTGTCGTACCAGTAGAAGCCGGTGTCCGTGATCTTCGGCAACTTCTCGCCCTTCAACGCCTTCACCGCCGCGTTGACGGTGCAGGCGCCAATGCCGATCGGATTCTGCGTGATGGCGCCCGCCATCTCGCCCGAGGCGATCGCCGCCTTCTGCTGCTTGCCAGAGTCATAGCCGATGACCACCACCTTCTTTTTCATTTCCTTGACGCCGTTCAGTACGCCGATCGCGGATCCCTCGTTGGCACCGAAGATACCCTTCAGACCAGGATTGGCTTGCAGGATCGACTTGGTGATTTCCGTCGATTTCAGCTGATCGCCGCCGCCATACTGCACGCTGACGATCTTGATATTCGGATGCATCTCTTTCATCTGCTTCAGGAAGCCGTCGCGACGGTCGATGCCGGTGCGGCTGGTCTGATCATGCACGACCACCGCGATATCGCCGGCGCCCCCGACCAGATCCGCCATCTTGTCGGCAGCGAGGCCCGCGGCGGCGAGGTTATCGGTCGTGCAGGTCGTCAGCGGAATGTCGCTGTCGACGCCCGAGTCGAAGGCGAT
Source organism: Bradyrhizobium sp. (assembly GCA_035644295.1). Taxonomy (GTDB): domain Bacteria; phylum Pseudomonadota; class Alphaproteobacteria; order Rhizobiales; family Xanthobacteraceae; genus Bradyrhizobium. Next base: position 3,735 of record DASQOU010000204.1, on the reverse strand, counting down.
GACCGGGATCTTCGCAGCCTGCGCCTTCTTCAAGAGCGGGATTGCCGCCTTCGAGTCGAGAGCGGCAAAGCCGAGCGCCTGCGGCTTCTTTGAGAGCGCGGCCGAGAGCATGTCGATCTGCTTGTCGACCATGGCCTCGGTTTCGGGGCCTTCGAACGTGATCTTGACGTTGCCGGTTTTCGCTGCCTGCTCGGCGCCGAGCTTCACCGCCTGCCAGAACTGGTGCTGGAAGCCTTTGGAGACGAGGGGAATATAGACATCGTCGGCACGGGAAGGCGTGGATACTCCTGCGATCAGGGCGCCGAGCGCGACGCCAAAGAGCCATTTGTTCGATATTGCAAACATTGTATTTCCTCCGCCTCAAGTTGACATTTGTCTTTTGTGTTTGATGCGTTTGCCGCCCAAATCCGCGGGCGGCGGCCTTCAGGTCGAAGTCTGCCGACCTGTCTGAACTTGGGCCTCCTTCGTTATCCACGCTTGCGGCGCAGCATGTCCGCATAGACCGCGAGGATGATGATAACGCCGGTGACGACGAATTGCCATTCCTGCGCCACCGACATTATCCGCAAGCCGTTGATCAGCACGCTCATGATGAACGCGCCGATGATCGTGCCGAGGATCGTTCCCGTGCCGCCGCTCAACGACGTGCCGCCGATGACCACCGCGGCGATCGCGTCGAGCTCATAGCCTTGGCCGAGCGCCGGCTGCGCGGAATTGATGCGCGAGGCGAGCAGGAGGCCGGCAACGCCGCAGATCGCGCCGCCGAGACTGTAGATGATGATTTTCCAGCGGTCGACGCTGACGCCGGAGAGGCGCACCGCTTCCTCGTTGCTACCGATGGCGAAGGTGTAGCGGCCTAGCGACGTGCGGTTGAGCACGACTGCGGCGAGGATCGCCGTGACGAACAAAATAAGCACCGCGTTGGGAATCGGCAGTCCGGGCAGCACATTGCCGAGCAGGGAATCCTGCGAGATCACCGAGAAATTCTCGGTGTTGCTGAAATAGATCGGCTTGTCGCCGGACACCACCAGAGACAGCCCCTTGAGCACGAGCATCATGCCGAGCGTCGCGATGAATGGCGGAACTCTCATTTTCGCGATCAGGGTGCCGGAAACGCTGCCACTGAGCGCGCCGGCCGCAATCGCCGCAACGATGCCCGTCCACATCGGCAGCTCCCAATAGGTCAAGAACACGCCTGCGACTACCGCGCAGAACGTCATCAACGTGCCGACCGACAGATCGATGCCGGCGGTTATGATCACAAAGGTGCTGGCGATCGCCAGCACGCCGTTCACGGCGGTGGCCTGCAGGATGTTGATCATGTTGTCGGTTTGCATGAATGCGGGCGATGCGAAGCTGAAATAGATCAGCAGCAGCACGAGGCTCGCGAAAGCGAGCACCTTCTGCATTGCCGCGGGCCCCAGCAGCCGGCGCTTGAACGCGCCGATCCATCCGTAATCGCCCGCCTCGAGGCCGTCTTTCTGCGCCAATCCCAGATTGTCCATCGGATCACGCTGCCTTCGAGGTTTTGCGTTGCGTCGCCATGGGTTGCGTAGCAAGGCGTTGAGTCGCCAGTTGCATGATGCGTTCCTGCGTCGCCTGCTCCGGCAAGAGTTCGCCGGTGATACGGCCTTCGCACATCACCACGATCCGGTCGCTCATCCGCAAGACTTCCGGCAGCTCCGACGAGATCATGACAATCGCCTTGCCCTGGTCGGCGAGCGCTCGCAGCAGTTTGTAGATTTCGCTTTTCGCGCCGATATCGATGCCCCGCGTCGGCTCGTCGAAGAACAGGATATCGCAATCGCGATCGAGCCACTTGGCGACAACGATCTTCTGCTGGTTGCCGCCCGAGAGCAGGCGAACCTGTTGTGCCGGCGAGGGCGTGCGGATGTTCAGAAGCCTGATGAACCGGCGGGTCGTGCCGCGGATCGTCCGCTTCCTCAGGAAGAAGTTCATCGAAAGATATTTCGCCAAGTTCGACATCACGACGTTGGACTCCACGTCCATGCCGGTGGCGAGCCCAAAACGCTTGCGATCTTCGGACAGGTAGCCGATGCCGTTGGTAACGGCATGCCGGGGCGTGCGGATCGACACTTTCCTGCCGTTGACGAGAATGTCGCCCGACTGGAGCGGGTCGGCGCCGAAAATCGCCCGCGCCACCTCCGTCCGCCCCGCGCCCATCAGCCCGGCAAAACCGAGAATTTCTCCCTTTCGCAAGGTAAAGCTGACGTCGCGCACCAGCGGCCCGCAATTCAAGTTGCGCACCTCGAGCGCGATATCGCCGGCTGGAGCGACGCCCGCGACGCGCTCGTCGCTCAAGGTGCGGCCGACCATCATGCCGATGATGGTCTCGATAGCGGTGCCCGCGGTCGGCGCGGTGGCCACATATTCGCCGTCGCGCAGCACGGTGACGCGATCGGAAATCTGCTTCAGTTCGTCCATCTTGTGGGAGATATAGATGATGCCTACCCCGCGCGCCTTCAGTTCGCGGATCATCTTGAACAGCTCGGCGATCTCCGCGTTGTTCAACGCGGCTGTCGGCTCGTCCATGATCAGCACACGCGAGTTAAAGGACAACGCCTTGGCGATTTCCACCATCTGCTGCCTGGCAACCGTCAGGCCGCCGACGATGGCGCGTGGGTCGAGCGCCAGGTTCATGCGGGCGAGCAATTCGGTCGCCTGCCGGTTGAGCTTGTCGTCGTCCAGGAGCAGGCCGAACGCCTTCTTCGGTTCGCGTCCGATAAAGATGTTTTCTGCAACCGTCAGGTGATTCATCAGCTGCAGTTCCTGATGAATGATGCCGATACCGGCCGCCTGTGCCTCGCGCGGGCTGGAAAAATCGACACATTCGCCGTTATAGCGAATTTCGCCGGTATCCTTGGTATAGACGCCGGCGAGTATCTTCATCAGCGTCGACTTTCCGGCGCCGTTCTCGCCCATCAGGGCATGAACTTCGCCGGCGTCCAGTTCGAAGCGGACGTCGTGCAGCGCCCGGACGCCCGGAAAGCTCTTGCACAGCTGCTGAACGGAAATGAGTTCCATGGTCATGGACCTTCCCACCCGGGACTAACGCCAGGATCAAGATGCCTGCGATCGAGAGGCCCACGAGGCCGCCGGAGACTGTACCAACACCGCGCGCGCGCGAAAGCTTTGATTTGAGTTTGCTGGCGAGGTGAAGACCTCAGCGCGACTCCCCCAGCCTCCCATCCCCCGATATAAGAAAGAAGAACTAGCTCTGACGGTTTTTTACGGTCGGGCCCCACCGATAGACCGCGTTCCGGCCTTTTGCCGGCGCCACGATCATCTCAATCCAGCCGAGATCTTGGGCGCGGCGCCGTGTTTCGCGCAATTGCGGCACCGAAAAGCTGACCTCAAGCGTCGAAGGCTCGATGTCCGCCTGTCCCTCAGCACCAGAAGTCGACTGAGGCCAAGGCGACGTCGGCTTTGTGCCAAAGCACGAAATCGCGGCGCGATAGCCCGCTGCGCGGGTAGCCCAACCGCGAGTGCGGTAACCGGAGGCAAGATCGTCAAAACACAAAATCGCTGCGCGCTAGTTCGTCCGTTGAGGCGGTGCGGCTTGTCTGCGAACATGGTGGTCACGGACAGAACGGTCGGCAATCCCGCGCCCAAGATGCGGAAGGCTGCATCTGCATCGTCAAGAATTTGAATGACGGACACCGTGCAATCGGAAAAGCGGAGATCATCTTGACGAGTAGCTTGAAACAGTTTCGG
>DASQOU010000203.1:0-10174 GCA_035644295.1 Bradyrhizobium sp. | reverse complement strand
CAGGCGCGATAGGGCCGCGGCAGATCGGGCTGCGTGATGCGCAGCTTGATGACGCCGAGCACGGTGAAGAACGAACAGAACAACAGGGCGAACTGAATGAAATCCAGCACCGCCTCGAAACTGCGGGTGAACAGCATCAGGTTGGCGACCGCGAGCTGAAAGAGGATGGCATAGGTCGGCGCTCCCTGGGTGGATCTGCGGGCGAATACCCGCAGCACCGGGATGTCCTCGCCCATGGTCATCATCACCCGCGGACCAATCCACATCATCGCGCTGATGGAAGAAACCAGGCCAACGCAGATCATCGCACTGACGATGCGGCCGCCGATGTCGCCGAAAATGGCGCTGCCGGCAATTCGCGCCACATCCAGTTGGCCGGAAAGCTTGTCGATCGGCGTGGTGTGGAGGAACACCGCGTTCAGCGCGACGTACAGCACGAGCACGATCAGCGTTCCCGCCAACAGCGCGCGAGGCAGGTTCTGCTGCGGCGACCGCATCTCGCCGATAATGTAGGTCGCGGCATTCCACCCCGAGAAGGAATACATCACGAACACCAGCCCGATCGCGAACGGCGCGCTGGTGACGTAGCCGACGTCGGAAATGTGGGGCGCAAACGAGACCGGCTGCGGCGTGCCGATGACAAATCCAGCAATCAGGAAGGCAACGATCAGCATGACCTTCAGGATGGTCGAGATCAGTTGAAAGGTAGAGGAGTGCTTGACGCCGCTGAGTTGCACGAGGGACACCAACCAGACCGCGCCCACGGCGAGCACCACGGGCGGAGCGCCGGGAAACACCGCCTTGCCATATTCCCCGAAAGCCATCGCCGCGAGCGCCACCGGCGCTGAAAAGCCAACTGTCGCCGACACCCAACCCGCCAGAAATCCGAACGCTGGATGAAACGCACGGCTGAGGAAATTGTACTCGCCGCTTGAGCGGGGAAACATCGCGCCGAGTTCGCTGTAGGAAAAGACGCCGCACAACGCGACGACGCCGCCGACGATCCACAGCAGCAAGATCGCAAAGCCCGACAGAATGTCCTTGACCTGAAATCCAAGGCTGGTGAAGACGCCAACGCCGACCATATCGGCCACGACGATGGCGGTCGCCACCACCACCGAAACCGTGGACCCGCCGGGGAGCCGGCCAGGCCAAGCCGCGCTTCCCGTTTCCATTGCCGCCATACCAGTCCACGCTTCAGGCGTCGTGCCCGTGGGTTTTGATCGTCGCAGGTTGGTCCCTGCCAGTTCAAGCAGGTTAACAGTGCTTTAAATCCCGGCCAGAATTTGGTGACAGGATACCTTTTTGCCCGGCCCGAGCGATCGACAGGGTCGAAAAGCAGCGGCCCTTCCCACAATCAGGACACGATTTCGTGTTCTCTTTGGGGTTCGGGAATGGGGAGAAATTCCCGAAGCTTAACGTCGCTGCAACCCCGGCGAGCTGACATGCACCGGCGGTTGGCGACTATGGGACAATGGGGTGGATGGTCGGGGCGAATCCGGAATCCAAAATATATGATCGCGCAAACCTGGTGAGTTTACCGGGCGTGATGCGGTATGTGCCCGCGCATGCTCCCCGCCTTCAGGTCGGATCGCGGTTGTACTTGATCGCCGTCCTGTCAGCGTTGATCCCGTTTTCATTCTTCCTCGTTCAATGCGGCAAGGCGCCGAGCGCCGGGACGCTTGCCGCCAACATGCAGGACGCAGCCGGCGATTCGTTCGACGAGCGATTCCCGAAACCCCAATTCCAAGATCGCTTTCCGACGCCGGGTGAGAGTCTGCTGCAGCAGCAAACCTCCGAAGCGCCGGGCCGGCGCGTGGCGCAGGCGCAGCCCGCCCCTTACCGTGTCGCGTCGTTGGCGCCGACTGTGCCCTATCAGCGACCGGCCAAAGAAGATCAGACCAAGCTCGTAAGCCTGAAATCCTCGGCGTTTCCCTATTTCGGCAACAATCCCAAAACCGACGAACCCTTCCTGAACATCTCCAAGGGCGATCGCCGCGGCCACCGCAGCTTCAACGGACGGGTCTACTGGCAAGACGAGACTTACAACGACAACCGCGTGCTGATGCATGTTCCCGAGAATTTCGACGTCCGCAAACCCGGCGTCATCGTCGTATTCTTCCACGGCAATGGTGCCACGCTGGAGCGCGACGTGCGCGACCGGCAACTGCTGCCGCAACAGATTTCGGATTCCGGCGTAAATGCCGTGCTGCTGGCGCCGCAGCTGGCCGTCGATGCCGCCGATTCCAGCGCCGGCAAATTCTGGCAGCCTGGTGGGCTCAAGCGCTTCGTGACGGAATCGGCCGATCACCTCGCCAGGCTTTACGGCGATGCGGCCGCCGCCAAGGCCTTCGCGAACCTGCCGGTCGTCCTGGTCGGCTATAGCGGCGGCTTCGTTCCGACGGCGTGGAGCCTGGAGGTGGGTGGCCTTGGCAATCGCGTGCGCGGGGTGTTCCTGCTCGATGCGGTGTATGGCGAGTTGGACAAGTTTGCTTCCTGGATCGTCAACAACCGGTCGGGCTTTTTCGTCAGTGCCTATACGCGCTACACCGAGCGGCATGATCAGGAACTGATGCAGATGCTCCGAGAAAAGGGCATCGCCATATCGGATGATATGGAAGGACCCTTGCGTCCCGGCAGCGTCGTCTTCGTGAAGACCGCCGATGGCGTGACCCATCGCGACTACGTCACCCACGCCTGGACCGACAACCCCGTCCGGGAAGTCCTGCTCAAGATGGCGTCAACGCCGGCGCTGACGCGGGTCGCGTCGAACCGCAACGATACGTTCAGCAACCGGTAGAGATTCTTATCAGGCGGCCTGGGTTCGCGCTGTCGCAAGGCCGCGCGTGGAAACCACCGTGATAAGCCCCATGGCGACAAAGGCCATGCCGGCATAGCCTATGCCGTAGAAGAGATCGTGCGCATACAATAGTCCGCCGATCGCAGAACCAATGGCCTGGCCCACGTAAAGTACCGACGTATTGAGCGACACCGATGCCGACGCCAGCTCTGGCGCCGCGCTGACCAGCCGAACCTGCTGCATCGAGTTGGTCGCAGCAAACCCCAGGCCCCAGATCGCAACCGAGAAAGCCATCAGCGGATAAACGCCAGCGCTCAGCGCCCATCCGGTGATGCCGGTCAGCACCAACGCGATACACATGACCGACGTCTTGTAGGCGCCCCAGGAATCGACGATGCGAGTGACAATCGCAATCCCGATGAAACCGCACAGGCCGTAGATCGCAAATACCAGCCCGACCGCGTCCGGACCGACACCGGTCAGCTTGGCCAGAAGCGGCCCCATAAAGGTGAAGACGGCGAACTGGCCTGACATCAGCAGCGTCGTGACCAACAACAGCACGATGATCGCCCGGTTACGCCCGACATCGGTCCAGGTCTTCAGGTCGACCCGCGCGCCGAGCAATCCGGCCGGCAACCGCCAGGCCAGCAGGAGAAGGCTGACAAAACCGATGATGCCGATGCCGCCATAGGCCGCGCGCCAGCCGTAACGGCTCGTGATGAATGTAATCAGCGGCAGGCCGACTGCTGCCGCCAGCGACCATCCCAGAAACACATAGGCGATGGTGCCGCCGCGCTTCTCCGGTGAAACGATCAGCGCGGCGGTGCCCGCCGCCTGCGGCGTATAGAGGGCGCCTACGGCGAGCATGATCAGGCGAATGATCAAAAGCGACGCGTAGTCGGGCGCGAAGGCGGAGGCGAAATTGCCAAGCGCGAGCACCGCCAGCGTCGCCGTGAGCAAGCTGCGGCGCTCGATCCAGCTCGTCAGCCACGCCGTCAGCGGCGAGCCAACGCAGAGCATCACGGCCCCAAACGTGATCAGCAATCCCGCCGTGTGGACGGAGACGCCGAGATCCGACGACAATTCGATCAACATCCCCGCCGGCGCCAGCACCGAGCAGCCGGTCACGAGATTTCCGAACATTAACGCAGTGGGCGCGAAACGGCGATGAACGGGGCTGTCGGATGGCGGGTTTTTCATGCAGGTGCATGTGGAGTTCACCTGCGCGAAATGAAAGGGCACGGCCGGAGTAATTCACCGCACTGCCGCGCGGCCTGTTGGTGCACGCCAGCGGCCGATCGTGCTTTCTCACGGCCCCGGCGCGGATGTGGGATCAGGCAACGCAACCGCTGGCTTCGGACCGGGAGCGGCGGGGCACGACGCGAAAATCTGCATCCACGCCGATTCCAGACCACGGGTGTCAATTTCAAATATCTGCTGGTTGGTTTTGCCATCCGGCATCAACCGACCCTCCCCCATCTGCAGACGAGGGGCGGCGAGCACCGCTTTCATGGCAGTGGACGCGATCGTTCCGCTCCATGCCTCGAACGATCCTATGCGCGCGGGGAAGTTGCCGAAGGCCACGGGCTTCTCGGAACCCGCCATCATGACCACCGAATTCGTGCCCGCGGCGCCCTTGTCGAACTCCTGAGCAAACATCAGCCGCGCGCGGTCCTTGTTCTCGCAGAACAACCGCCACTCCATCGTTCGAAACGCAACACCATCATCTTTCTTTGCAAGCGCGACTTTGCGGATATACGGACGGGCTTCGGATTCGAGCGTCCATGCGGTTTCGGCGATGGGCCGAGTGTCGATGCCGAAGCGATAGAGCTCCGGCCTCGTCAGCACACGCGCGTTCTCGAATTTCACGGTTTTGATGAGATCGACCAGTTCATGGCTGATGCCCATCGCCGCAACAAACGACGCTCGCTCGCGGTCGGCCCGCGCCAGGCCTCGGTCGGTAGCGGCCGCGATCAGTTCCGGCGGGGGATGTCCGCGAAAGACCAGCGTGAATTTGGAATTATGGACCGCCATCGCGGCATCGGGAGCCACTTCGCGCGTCGTCGCTCCCAGGAACAGGTAACCGCAAGCCGAGTTGCACATCGCTTGACGCGTCACGATTTCAGCCTGAACTTCGCCGCCTCCGGTCTTGATTTTAAGGCAGGCGTCGTCGATCTGCGCTCCGGCACCGCAGGCGGCAACAACGGTTCGCCCGACCCGGGCAACAGCCCTCCGGCTGCGCAACAAGCGGCCAATCACGAAGGCCTGTTCCACCGAACCACCCGGCGAATGGAGATAGATCGGGCGTTGCGTGTCCTTCACATCTTGCAGGAAACGGCGAATGCGCGCGGCGGCATTCCGATCGACATTGCCTTCGACGGCAATCCAGCGGTCACAACCGGGCCCGCATGAATTTGCCGGACCCTTTGCCAGATAGATGATCAGGTTCGGCGCAAACCCTGGGTTTTGAGGCGCAGGTTTCGCGCGCGCCTCTCCATGGATGAGCAGTAAGCTTGCGAAAAGGAGCGCGCGGAACATCATGAGGACGGCGGAACTGGAAGTATGCGGGAAGGGCTCGAGCGCGCCAAGGCTAGACAATGAATGGGGACCCGGCAACCTCTGCGGGCGGACATATCGTCCAGCCTGAAGCCGCATTCAAGCTCTCGAAAACCACGATTTTTGCCGGTTGCAGGAGCCGAATCGCCTGCTATACCGCTGCTTCCCGCTTACCTGCGCTCGTTCGCAGGAGTGAGCTTAAGGAGACCGCTATGCCCGACAAGAATACGCCCGCGTCAGGATTCCAGTACAGCCTTTCGAATCTGAAACCGCTCGAGCCCGTGCAGAAAATCGCCCTCACCTTCCCCGACGGCGCCCGGCGCGAATTCCCCAAAGACATCACCGGCCTCGATATCGCCAAGGGCATCTCGCCTTCGCTCGCCAAGCGCACGGTGGCGATGGCGCTTGACGGCGACATGGCCGATCTCACTGAGGCCATCGAACATGACGCGAAGATTGAATTCATCTCCCGCGACGATCCGCGCGCGCTGGAACTGATCCGCCACGACGCTGCGCATGTGCTTGCCGAAGCGGTGCAGTCGCTGTGGCCGGGCACGCAGGTCACAATCGGGCCGGTGATCGAGAACGGCTTCTATTACGATTTCTTCCGCAACGAGCCGTTCACGCCGGAAGATTTTGCCGCGATCGAGAAGAAGATGCGCGAGATCGTCGCGCGCGACAAACCGTTCACCAGGGAAGTGTGGGATCGCGAAAAGACCAAACAGGTTTTTCGCGACAAGGGCGAGAACTTCAAGGTCGAGCTGGTCGACGCCATTCCCGGCGACGAGCCGATCAAGATCTACTTCCAGGGCGACTGGTTCGATCTCTGCCGCGGCCCGCATATGACCTCGACCGGAAAGGTCGGCAACGCCTTCAAGTTGATGAAGGTGGCGGGTGCCTATTGGCGCGGCGATTCGAACAATCCGATGCTGACGCGCATCTACGGCACGGCGTTCGCCAAGCAGGAAGACCTCGATGCGTATCTGAAACAGATCGAGGAAGCCGAAAAGCGCGACCATCGCAAATTGGGGCGCGAACTCGATCTGTTTCACTTCCAGGAAGAAGGCCCCGGCGTGGTGTTCTGGCACCCGAAGGGCTGGACCATCTTCCAGGCGCTGATCGCCTATATGCGCCGCCGCCTCACCGGCGATTACAGCGAGGTCAACGCGCCGCAGATTCTCGACAAGGTGCTGTGGGAAACCTCCGGCCACTGGGACTGGTACCGCGAGAACATGTTCGCCGCCCAATCCGCCGGCGACGAGGCTGAGGACAAGCGCTGGTTTGCGTTAAAGCCGATGAATTGTCCCGGCCACGTGCAGATCTTCAAGCACGGTCTGAAGAGCTACCGCGATCTGCCTCTGCGGCTGGCGGAATTCGGCGTCGTGCATCGCTACGAGCCGTCAGGGGCGATGCACGGCCTGATGCGGGTGCGCGGATTTACCCAGGACGACGCGCATGTGTTCTGCACGGAGGCGCAGTTGGCCTCCGAATGCCTCAAGATCAACGACCTGATCCTGTCGACCTATGCCGATTTCGGCTTCGAAGGCGAACTGACGGTAAAGCTCTCGACCCGGCCGGAGAAACGCGTCGGCACCGACGAGATGTGGGAGCACGCCGAGCGCGTGATGGCGACGGTGCTCAGCGAGATCGAGGCGCAGGGCCATAACCGCATCAAGACCGCGATCAATCCCGGCGAAGGCGCGTTCTACGGGCCGAAGTTCGAATATGTGCTGCGCGACGCCATCGGCCGCGACTGGCAGTGCGGCACCACGCAGGTCGATTTCAATCTGCCCGAAAGATTCGGCGCATTCTACATCGATGCCGACGGCTCGAAGAAGGTGCCGGTTATGGTGCACCGGGCGATCTGCGGCTCGATGGAACGCTTCATCGGCATCCTGATCGAGCACTATGCCGGCAATTTCCCGCTCTGGCTGGCGCCGGTCCAGGCCGTCGTCACCACCATCACCTCGGAGGGCGACGAATACGCCAAGGTGGTCGCAGCCGCAGCGCGGCGCGCGGGCTTGCGCGTCGAAATCGACCTGCGCAACGAGAAGATCAACTACAAGGTCCGCGAGCATTCGCTGGCAAAGATCCCCGCGCTGCTGGTGGTCGGCAAGAAGGAGGCCGAACAGCGTACGGTTTCGATCCGTCGGCTCGGCAGCGACGGACAAAAGGTGATGCCGACCGATGAGGCGATCGCGGCCCTGGTGGAGGAAGCCACCCCGCCGGATGTGAAGCGGGCGCGGGCGGCTGCGTGATCACTCACTCTTTCGGCTGTCATGGCCGGGCAAGCCGTCCAAAGGACGGCGTCGCTTCCGCTCGCCTTTGCCCGGCCATCCACGGCTTGCTTTTTCCGCGATTTAGTAAAGACGTGGATGCCCGGGACAAGCCCGGGCATGACAGTGCAAGTTTCACAATTAAACTAAGTTCACTTCCACTTGCCTGTTGCATGCTTATGTCTAAATCTCCGAATCCTCCCAGAGAGCCTGCTCCGTGCCTGACGCCATCGACCTCCTGAAGACCCGCCGCTCGGTAAAACCGCGCGAGATGGGCGGACCCGGCCCCTCACCGGCCGAGCTCGAGACCATTCTCACCATCGGCGCGCGGGTACCCGATCACGGCAAGCTGGCGCCGTGGCGCTTTATCGTGTTCGAGGGCGATGCGCGCATTCGTGCCGGCGAGATCATCGCCAAGGTATTCGCGCGGAAGAATCCGCAAGCCACTGCCGCCGAGATCGATGCCGAGAAGCGCAAGCTCGCGGACGCGCCACTGGTGATCGGCGTCGTCAGTTTCACCAAGCCTCATCCGAAGGTGCCGCCGTGGGAGCAGGAACTGTCCGCCGGGGCGAGTGCGATGAACATCGTCACCGCGGCGACCGCGCTTGGTTACGGCGCGTGCTGGCTGACCGGCTGGTTCGCGTTCGATCGCGACGTACTCGACGGCCTCGGATTGAAGGCGGACGAAAAGCTCGCCGGTTTTGTTCACATCGGCACGCCGTCGAAACCCAGCGAAGACCGCCCGCGCCCGGCGCTGTCGGACATCGTGACGCGATTTTGAGAAACTTCGCCTGAAGCGTCATTGCCGGGCACAGTATTCCGCTTCGCGCGGAGGACGTAAACTTTTCTGCGCTACCGATAATCCACATGCCAAAAACGACACGAATGACCTAAAGCGGGCGTGCTCCACCGCTCAGATGAAAGCCAGCACCTTTTATAGAAAAGCTTTTCGTTCAGGTCCGCCCGGCCGCCTCGAGGATCAGATTTGTGATCGTGTCGGGTTGCGAAATTAGTGAAAGGTGACTCGCCTTCACTTCAATGGTCTTGGCGCCCATGCGCTTGGCCATGAAGCGTTGGAGATCGGGATTGATCGTCCGGTCTTCCGTCGAAACGGCATAGAAACTTGGTTTCGACCGCCAAGCCGCATGCGTCGTCTTGCCCGTGAGCAGAGCCTTCTGGAACGGCTCTTGGACTGCATAGAGGACCTTCGCCTTCGCTTCCGGCAGGTCGCCCGCGAAATCGCGCAAGAAGGCAGCCTCGCTGAGACGGCCTTCATCGCCGTCGAAGACAATCCCAGCGGACGCCGGTGGCGTCGGAAATGTCTTGGCCAATGCCGTGTAATCCTCGCCAGCATCCGGCGCCCGCGCCGCCACATAGACAAGAGCCGACACGTTCGGATGCATACCGGCCTCTGTCACGATCATTCCGGAGAAGGAATGCCCAACCAGCACCGTCGGACCATCCTGACGCGCCAGCACGCGCTCGGCTGAGGCTACCGCTTCAGGCAGCGTCGTCAGCGGGTTTTGCACGGCTGTGACATTGAGCCCAACTGCCTGCAATCGTGCGATCACCTCGGACCAAGATGACCCGTCGGCGAACAGCCCGTGCACCAGGACGACGTTTCGGGCCGTCGGCGCTGGCTGCGCAGCGGCGGCGGTGCCTTGGAGAAGAGTGCTTGCCGCCCCCGCAGCCACCATGCTCACGAATGCGCGTCGATTCATTGGATACCTCGGCTGTTGTGTTAAGTTGGAGTTTGAGTCAGCTACCTGGCACGAGAATGCCGGCAACGATGGTTAGTGTTCGCAATATCGTCATCGATCGCTCCGTGATACTTTTTCGCCTGGGCCGTTCACGCATACATACCTTCTGAAGGAAGAGGCGTATTGTTACGCGGCGTCACGGGGTTGTGTTCCCGCGAGACTCGGAGTTCGGCACCGAGATATGCCCGGCAACAACGTATCTATATCGGCATAACATGAGCTCTAGCGCCGCCCGCGCCCAGCGCTCTCGGACATCGTGACGCGGTTTTGAAATAGACCCTCATCCTGAGGAGCGGCCACTTGGCCGCGTTTCGAAGGATGAGGCCCCACCCTGGCCTCATGGTTCGAGACGGCGCTCACGCGCCTCCTCACCATGAGGAGCTGGGCTGTTTTATGCCGGATGGCGTCATGCCGGCTTTGACGCCCGCGTGCCGAACCTGGACAGCAGTGTGTCGACCTCGGCTGCAGGTTTCGCCGCACTGAACAGGAAGCCTTGCGCCTCTTTGCAGCCTTCGGTGCGCAACCAGTCGAGCTGGTCGATGGTTTCCACGCCCTCCGCAGTGGTGGTGGGAGCGCGGATCAAGTCAGGGAATGACGACCTGCGCTAGCGCGCGACGACCTCGACTTCGCCGTCGACCCCATTGACGACGTTGAAGGCGCGCTCGAACACCTTGCCCTCGTTCTTGGCGATGGCGCGATACTCGCCTTCGGACAGCACGACGCGGGGGAATGCGCCGATCGATTCCTTGATGACGTCGCCGCCCGGCGTGATCACGGACCAG
>DASQOU010000202.1:0-3186 GCA_035644295.1 Bradyrhizobium sp. | reverse complement strand
GTGCAGCCGATGCAGGTGGCGGTCATGGAGAAACTTCAGAACCAGATGATGGACAATATCCAGAAGGTTTCTCCGGAAGCGTTGATGCAGAGCTGGCTCTCGTTCGACCCGAAGATCGCCGAACGATTTACCGACATGTTCACGACCATGGCGGGCCTGGGCAGCACGCGGATCAGCGACAAGAAGTAATGGGGCCGACCGACCCAGGCGAACCGCCGGCAGCGGGCCGGCTTCGTCCCCCGGGCCTCGGCCTGCTGCTGGCCGAGATGCGAGGGATTCTCGAGTTCAACGCGAGCTTGATGCTGTCTCCGCTCTTGATGCGCGCGCCGAAAGGCGACGGTCATCCGGTGCTGACATTGCCGGGGTTTCTCGCCAGCGACCTGTCGATGGCGCCGATGCGCCGATATCTGAAAGAGCTCGGATACGATGCCTATGCCTGGAACATGGGCCGCAACATCGGCGGTGTTTCGCGCCTGCGGGCGGCGTTGCGCGATCGGCTCGGCGAGATTCACGAAAGCTGCGGCCGCAAGGTCAGTGTCGTCGGATGGAGTCTGGGCGGCGTCTATGCGCGCGATCTGGCGCTGCAGGCGCCCGACATGGTGCGCAATGTCGTGACGCTGGGAAGTCCGTTCGCCAATGACGTGAGAGCGACCAATGCGACGCGGCTCTATGAAGCGCTGTCGGGCGAAACGGTCGGCGACAATCCCGAACTAAGCAGGGCGATAGCAGGCGATTTGCCGGTTCCAGCCACCTCGATCTATTCGCGCGCCGACGGCGTCGTGAACTGGCACACCTGTCTGTTGCGCCCCTCTGATACCGCCGAAAACATCGAAGTTTACCTTGCCAGTCATGTCGGGCTCGGTGTGAACCCGGCGGCCTTGTGGGCGGTGGCTGACCGCCTGGCCCAGCCCGAAGGCCGATTCAGTCAATTTGACCGATCCGGGCCCTTTGCCATTGCATATGCGCCTCCAGAACAGGCACAATCCTGAACTAATCGTCCCATATTAGGGATGTCTGAACGCTAGAAGCGCCGGCAAGGCGTCGCGTGAGTCGCTTTCGGGAGGAACACATGAGTGACGCCAAGAAGCTGTCCTCAATGGATGCGTCATTTCTGTATCTGGAAACGCCGGAAATGCCGATGCATGTCGGGAGCATGGCGATCTTCCGCCTGCCCGAGGATTACCAGGGCTCTTTTTTCGAAGACTTCAAGGCGATGATCGCCTCGCGGCTGCACATCGCGCCGATTCTCAAAGCGCGCCTGGAAAAGGCGCCGCTCGACATTGACCATCCTTCCTGGGTCGAGGACGAGCAGTTCGATATCGACCGCCATATCTTCCGCGGCAGCCTTCCGGCGCCGTACGACCGCGCCACGCTGGAGCGCATTGTCGGCTGGATGCACGCCAAGCTTCTCAACCGCGCCCGTCCACTCTGGGAGTTCTATGTCTTCGAAGGCATGAAGGACAACGAGATCGGGCTGTATTCCAAGATGCACCACGCCTGCATCGACGGCGGCGCGGGCGCTGCGCTGACCAACATGATCTACGATGTGACACCGGTGCCAAGGAAAATCGAGGTGCCGGCGGCGAAGGCTAAGGTCGGGCAGGAGCCGCGCGACATCGCCGCCAATCTCCTTGATTCCTACCAGCAGCTCTGGCGCCAGCCGTTCGACGCCGCCACCGCCGCCAAGGGCATCGAGCTGCCGCGCTCGGGAAAAAGCGATCTCGGTTCGATCCTGTTCGACAACGCGATGTTCCAGATCGAGAGCGCAGTGAAGTTCGTCGGCAGCGTTCCGACCATGCTCAAGAGCGTCTCGGACGTGGTCGGAAAGATCTCCGATCCGAAATCGCGCGACAGCATCGCGAGCATGATGTCGCCGTCGACCATCCTCAACAAGTCGATTTCGTCGGAACGCAGCTTTGCCGGCGTGTCGATTCCGCTTAGTCGCGCGAAGGCCCTCGCCAAGGCGGCCGGCGGCAAGCTGAACGATGTCGTGCTCGCGGTGTCGAGCGGCGTGGTGCGGCGCTATCTTTTGGAGCGCGGCGCGCTGCCTTCGAAATCGATGACCGCGGCGGTGCCGATCTCGCTGCGCGAAGAAGGTAACACCGATTCAAACAACCAGGTGTTCGGCATGATCTGCTCGATCGCCACCAATGTGGAGGATCCCAAGACGCGGCTGGAGACGATCATCGCGCAATCCACCCGGTCCAAGGAAATGTCGCATCCGCTGCGGGCACTGATGCCCCAGATGTCTAACGTCTCGATGCTGGGCGCGCCGATCCTGGTCCAAATCCTGGCGCTGTTGTACAGCCGCTCCAGCCTGTCGGACGTGCTGCCGCCGGCGGCGAATATCACAGTGTCCAATGTTCCCGGACCGCGCCAGACGCTGTACGCGGCGGGCGCCGAATTATTGCATATCTTCCCGGTGTCGATCTCGACGCATGGGCTTGCGCTCAACATCACCGTGCAGAGCTACCGTGATCAACTGGATTTCGGCTTTATCGCCGGCGCCAACATCATTCCGCATGTCCAAGTTCTCTGCGACATGCTGCCGGGCGAGTTCGCAGCATTAGAGGCTGCCTTTGCTCCTCCGGAAGCCGATGTCAAAGGCGCGGCCGAGTAGAGGCAAAAGCCATGATCGAAATGCCGCCGCTGCAGTTTGCCCAGACCAACGGGATTCGGATGGGCTATTACGAAGCTGGCCCGAAGACCGACAAGCCGCCGGTCATTCTCTGCCATGGCTGGCCGGAGATCGCGTTCTCCTGGCGCCACCAGCTCAAGGCGTTGAGTGAAGCCGGGATTCGGGTGATCGCGCCGGACCAGCGCGGCTATGGCTCGACCGACCGGCCCGAACCGGTGGAAGACTACGATCTCGAGCACCTGACCGGCGATCTCGTCGGTCTGCTCGACCATCTCAAGATCGACAAGGCCATCTTCGTCGGCCACGACTGGGGCGGATTTGTCGTCTGGCAGATGGCGCTTCGGCATATCGGCCGTGTCGCCGGCGTCGTCGGCGTCAATACACCGCACACCGACCGTGCGCCGGCCGACCCGATCGAGATTTTTCGCAAGCGGTTCGGCGAGCACATGTACATCGTGCAGTTTCAAAACCCCGCGCGTGAAGCCGACAAGATATTCAACGGCCGGGTCGAACAGACCTTTGATGCCTTTATGCGCAAGCCGGCGCCG
>DASQOU010000201.1:0-5925 GCA_035644295.1 Bradyrhizobium sp. | reverse complement strand
ACCGAACCCTGCTGCATCGACTTCAGCATCTCCCGGGTCACCAGTTTCGGTGCGCTCGCGCCGGGGACCAGAACAGCGCCGATCACGACATCGGCTGCGAAAACCTCCTGCTCGATCGCCTCGATCGTCGAGAAGCGCGTGCGGACCCGCCCCTCGAACAGTTCGTCGAGCTCACGTAGTCTCGGGAGCGATCGGTCCAGGACGCTGACTTCCGCACCGAGGCCAACGGCCATCCGCGCAGCGTGCGTGCCGACGACCCCGCCGCCAATCACCACAACCCGGGCAGGCACGACGCCCGGCACACCGCCGAGCAGAAGGCCTCGGCCGCCGGCGCTCCGCTTCAAGGCGTAGCCCGCCGCTTCGATGGAAAGCCTTCCGGCTACCTCGCTCATCGGCGCGAGCAGGGGCAGCCCTCCCTTCACATCCGTGACCGTCTCATACGCAATCGCGGTGCAGCCTGAAGCCATCAGGCCTTTGGCCTGCTCAAGGTCCGGCGCCAGATGCAGATAGGTGAAGATAATCTGGCCCTCGCGTAGCCGGGACCATTCGGAAGCCTGGGGCTCCTTGACCTTCACGATCATGTCGGCAGTGCCGAAAATCTCGGCAGCGGTGTCGGCGATGACGGCTCCCGCCTTACGGTAGGTCTCATCGGTCGCGCCGATGCCGGCACCCGCGTTGGTCTCGACGACCACGCGATGGCCGGCAGCGACATACTCACGAACCGCGCCGGGTGTGAGGCCGACACGATACTCTTGAATCTTGATCTCCTTTGGCACTCCGACACGCATGGTGGATGCTCCTCTTTTGAAAGCGTATTTCTAGGCCAGATACAGGTTTGAATCCTTGCGATCTTGATGCATGAATCCAAAATCTTGCCGGAAGCTGGCATGATCCGGACGATTCGCGCAGGAAACAAAGCCAATGAAGCTTGATAACATAGATGCGACGATTCTCTCCGAACTTACGATCAATGCCCGCGCCAGCCAGGTCGAACTCGCCGAGCGGGTTGGGCTCTCGAGCACGGCGATCGCACGACGGCAGAAGGTGCTGGAGGAAGAAGGTTTCGTCCGCGGCTATCAGGCAGTTCTGGATCTGGCGCGCTTCGGTCTCTCCACCACCGTTCTGGTCAGGGTCACCCTGGAAAGTCAAAACGAGGAGGCGTTGAAATCGTTCGAAGCCGCGGTCATCGACTGTCCATCGGTGGTTCGATGCTTCCTGATGTCGGGAAGCGACGACTACATCGTCATTGTCCTGGCGCGCGATATCGAGGATTTCGAGCGTATTCACAGAACCGAACTCTCGCGATTGCCGCGGGTGGCGCGGATTCAATCGAGCTTCGCCATGCGCGAGGTCGTGAACCAGGCGGTCCCGCCGGTGATTTTTGGTGAATCGCGACGGCTTCGAGCGGGTCACCCGGCGCGATAGCCGAGCGCGGCCGCGCGGCACCCAGCCCGGTGCGTATCGTTTCCCATGGCCCAGTTGATCACGTCGGCATTGGCACGCACCACCTTTGGACATGGCAGCCCCGATCTTTCAGCGCCGCCCTGCCGCGGTCTTCCCCAACACCCCGACCCGCGCTAGGGATGATCACAAGAAAATCAAAAGGCGAATGGGGAGCGAAAACGATGTCCGGGGCACCAAGCGGAACTCTGTTACGCGCGGCGATTGCTGCGTTTGCGCTGACACTGCTGTCGGCGTCGGCCGGGCCGGTGGCGGCCGCCGAAAAATGGGATCTCTACGTCTACAATCCGGTATCGACGGTCGCAGCCGTCAAAGGCCTGAATACGGCTATCGCGCAGATCGAAAAGGAAACCGGCGGCGAACTGTCGATCAGGTTGCATCTCGGAGGTTCGCTCCCGATCAACACCACAACCATCACCCAGGCCGTCAGCGACGATGTCGTCCAGATCGGAGACGATGGATATTTTCTTGGCAACGTGCCGATCGGCGGCGTGTTGAGATTGCCGTTGCTGTTGCGGACGCTCGAGGATTACGAAAAAGCCGCAGCCATCATGAACCCTTATCTGGAAAAGGCCTTCGAGAAGAAGGGACTGCTGGTTCTCGGGCAGTATCTCTACCCCTTCCAGGTGGCGTTTTCGAGCAAGAAGCTCACCTCGATTGCCGATATCAAGGGCCAGAAAATCCGGGTGACATCGCCCGAGCAGAGCGAGTTCATCAAAAGACTGGGCGGTATTCCCGTGACGATCGGCGCGCCGCAAGTTCCCTCCGCACTTGATCGAGGCGTTGTCGACGGCGTTCTCACCGCCAGCAGTGGCGGCGGCAATACCTGGAAAGACCTGCTCAAATATAATTACCGCCTCGGCATCAACTACTTCAACTCGGTGCTGATCGTGAACAAGGATCGCTTCGCAAAACTCTCGCCGGATGTTCAGGGCAAGGTGCGCAAGATCATCGCCGACAACATGCCCCTGATCACCAAGGCGATGGCGAGCGAGGAAGACGATCTGACCAGGAAATTCGCCGACGGCGGCATGACGGTCACGAACGAAGACCCGCAGGACATCGAGGCAGGGACAAAGCTGATCTCGCCCTATTGGGAAGAATGGGCCAAGACCCAGGGCCCCGATGCGATCGCCGCGCTTAAACAAGTTCGCGCCGCCATCGGCCGATAGTCATGGCGACAAAAGGCGAGCCGATGGCCGATGGGGTGGCGCCCCATCTTGTCGAAACTGTCGTTCCCGGATCGACGCTGGTCGAGGACGCCTGCGAGACGATCTGTGCCCTGTTCCTGGTCGTGTCGATCGTGCTGATAGCCGCCGAAGCCGTCGCGCGCAACGTGTTCGCAACGTCGTTCCAGATCACCGATGAGGTCTGCGGCTACCTGCTGGTGGCGCTGACATTCCTGAGCATGTCGGTGGCCGAGGCCCACGGCGCGTTCCATCGCGTCGAACTCGTGCAGGCCCGGCTGTCGTTCGCGGCAAGGCTGATTTCGCAGATGGTTTTCGATTTCGTCTCGCTGGTTGCGTCCGCGCTGGTCACCTGGCAGTTGTACCGGCTCGCTTCCAACTCATGGCGCGCCGAAGACGTCGCGCCGACGCCGCTGCAAACGCCGCTGTGGCTTCCGCAAAGCGCCATGGCGATCGGGATGCTGCTGCTGTGCTTTGCCCTGACACGGACCATGGTGACCAAGGCGAGGATCTTGCGCAGGGGTGATCGAGCATGACCCCCGGCGTCGAACTGATTGTCGTGATGCTGATCTTCCTCGGCCTGCTCACCGTCGGCATGACCATCCCCTTCGCGATTCTGGTCCCGTCGGTGCTCTATCTCGTCATGCATGCGGGACTGGCGGGACTGAAGGGCATTGGGCTTGTCAGTTGGGGCAGCATGAACAGCTTTACGCTGACGGCGATCCCGCTGTTCATCCTGATGGCTGAGATTCTACAGGAGAGCAAACTCAGCCAGCGCGTCTATCGCGGCCTGTCGACTTTGGTCTCCTGGATGCCCGGCGGGTTGCTGCAAACCAATATCGCCGGCTGCGCCATTTTCGCCGCGATCAGCGGATCGAGCGTGGTGACCGCGGCTTCGATCGGTCGCGTCGCACTGCCGGAATTGCAGCGGCGCAACTACAGTCCGCGGCTTTCGGCCGGTTCACTGGCCGCCGGCGGGACGCTCGGGATTCTGTTTCCGCCGAGCATCGCGATGATTGTCTATGGCACGTTCACCGAAACGTCGGTGGCGAAGCTGTTCATGGCCGGGGTCATGCCCGGGTTCCTGCTGACCTTCATGTTCATGGCCTACATCGCCGTGCACGCCTGGCTGAGACCTGGTGTGGCGCCGGTCGAACGCGGCGCCCGGTCGGTCGGCGAACTGCTGAGCGCCATTCTCGACGTCCTGCCGTTTGTGTTCCTGATCGGCGGCACGATGGGAAGTATCTATTCGGGCCTGGTCACGCCGACCGAGGCGGCGGCGGTCGGATGCCTGCTGGCCATGGTGATCGCTATGATCTGCGGCGAATTCAATTTTAACGTTCTCATGGCCGCGCTGAAAACCTCGGTTCGGGTCTGCGGCAACATCCTGTTCATCGTCTATGCCGCGTTCGTGTTTTCCTACGCCATCAGTTATGCCGGCGTCGGCGAGCAGATCACCCAGTTTCTGGTCGACCTCAAACTGTCCAGGCTGGAGTTCTTCCTGGCGTTGTTTGTGCTCTACACCGTGCTCGGCTGCCTGGTCGAGAGCCTCGGCATGATCGTGGTGACCGTACCGCTGCTGTATCCGGTGCTGCTGCAATATGGCATCGACCCGATCTGGTTCGGCGTCATTCTGGTGCTCTTCATCGAAATGGGGCAGATCTCGCCCCCGATCGGCATCAATCTGTTCGTCATTCAAAGCATCTGGACCGGCAAGCTGAGTGACGTCGTGATGGGGACCATTCCGTTCCATCTGCTGCTATTCGTATTGCTCGGCCTGCTCGTCGTATTCCCGGACATTGCAATGTGGCTGCCGTCTCGAACGACGCTGGTTCCGTAGCAGCAGTCTCGCGACGGTCCAGGCGGGGCAGACCATTGACGGAGGTATCTCCAAGATGCAAAAGCTCGTCTTCGCAGCGGTGTCGCGAAACTATTTCAACATGCCGATCTGGATTGCGCAACATCGGGGCATGTTTGCCGACGAAGGTCTCGATGTCGCGATCGAGCTCTACGAGGGTGTTGACGAAGTCACCAATCGCCTTCGTGATGGAAGGGCGCAGCTTGCCTACGGCATTACCGAACACGTCGTCCTTGACAGCGAGGCGGGCGGCTTCCTCGAGATCATCGGAGGCAATGTCAACCGGCTGCCGTTTTCCTTCGTCACCGGGAAAGCGATCAGGACGTTCGAGGATCTGCGTGGCAAGACCGTGGGCGTCTCTTCGCTTGATGCGGGCAGCTCGTCTCTTGTGATGAAATTGCTGTCTGCGCGCGGACTTGAATATCCGCGCGATTACAAGATGAGGGCAGTGGGCCCGATTCTGGCGCGGTGGGAGTTGCTGCAGTCCGGCCAGATCGACGCGGGTCTGCAAGGCGCGCCGTTGAATTACATGGCGATCGATCAGGGCTTTCCCAGTTTGTGCGAGCCGCGGCAGGAAGTCCCGTATTTTCAATTCACTTCGCTGAACGCCGATAGCCGCTGGGCGGCTGCGAACAACGCCATCATGCAGCCGTTCATGCGGGCGTTCGTCCGCGCGCATCAATGGTTCTTTGCCAATCGCGACGCGGTAACTCCGATCGCGATGGCCGAAACCGGCATTACTGCGGATTATGCGCTGCGGGCCTGGGACGAATACACCGCGGACGAAATCTTCCCGAGGGATGGTGACGCCAATACCGCTGCGGTGCAGGCACTGATCGAAATCAGCTCGCTGATCCGGGCTGTCCCCAACCGCGTCAAGTCGTCGGCCAATGATTATATCAACCGCGACTATCTCGACGCGGCCCAAAAGCAGCTCGAACCAAAGTCAGCGCATAAGGTGTGAGGTCGATGTTGCAGTCCTCGATCCCGGCCGTCGACTATGGCGACCGCCTGCAGGCGGGCGTGCTGATCCCGTCAGGCAATCCGGTGGCGGAGCCGGAACTGAGGGCAATGCTGCCAGCGGGGTGTTCCATGCTGGTGACGCGACTTCCGTTGCGCGGAAGTTCGACGACCGAATTGACGCAGATGATCGATCGGCTTGAAGCCGCATCGGAGCTTCTGGCCGACGCGCGCGTCGATGTCATCGTCTTCCACTGCACGGCGGTTTCGACCTTCGCGCCGGATCTGGCGCACGGCATTCGCGAGCGAATTGAGCGGGCCTCGGGCATCAGGTGCTTCACGACGGCCGACGCCATTCTTGCGGCGCTGTCGCAACTGAACGCCAAACGCATTTCATTGCTGACGCCGTATATCGACGAAGTTCATGCGCGCGAGATGGCCTGGCTCGAAGCCAACGGC
>DASQOU010000200.1:0-7197 GCA_035644295.1 Bradyrhizobium sp. | reverse complement strand
ATCGCGGGGGTGCCTGCAAACGGCGCTAGCCGCCGGTCATCGGCGGGAAAAAGGCAATCTCGCGGGCGCCGGCGATGACGGTATCCGGTTTGACGTGGGCGTGGTCGATCGCGGCACGGATCACCCGCGGCGTCTCGAAGGCATGGGCGTAGGTCTCGCCGCGCTGCGCCAGCCACGCGATCAGGTCTTCGATCGTTTGCACGCTCGGCGGCGGCTCAATCGTTTCCTCGGATTTGCCGACCCGCTCGCGCACCCAGGCGAAATACTTGACCTTCATCCTTCATCCTCCTCGATGAGGTGATGAATGCCGGCACGGAAATAGTCCCAGCCCGTGTAGATCGTAAGGATCGCCGACATCCACAATAGGACGATGCCGATCAGGGTGGTCGCGGGGATAATCTGCTCGCCGGCTTCGCCGGCGATCAGAAAGCCGATCGCAATCAGTTGAATGGTGGTCTTCCACTTCGCGAGTTGCGTGACCGGCACGCTTACGCGCAGACCTGCGAGATATTCGCGCAAGCCCGAGACCAGGATCTCGCGGCACAGGATGACGATGGCGGCCCACAGCGTCCAGCCATGGATGCTGTTGTCCGCCGCCAGCATCAAGAGGCAGGACGCGACCAGGAGCTTGTCGGCGATCGGGTCGAGCATCCGGCCGAACGCCGACTGCTGGTCCCAGATTCGGGCATAGTAGCCATCGAGATAGTCCGTAACTCCCGCAGCGATGAACACGGCCAGCGCCAGCCAGCGCAGCCACAACGGGCCCTCAAGGATGGACTCCCAGAACACGCAGCCGACCACGACCGGGATCGCGGCGATGCGGGCATAGGTCAGGATATTCGGGAGGGACATGGTTTTGGCCTGTCCCCGAGTCGTGGCGATGTTCATCCGTCTTACCAATACCGCTGAAGCATGAAGGTCAACCGTGCGACGCATATGACCTGTTGGAGGCGACGCCAGGATGGCTCAAGGACCCATCTTTACCCCGGCTGGGCGTGGAAAAACTCGAAAATCTTCCGTGCGCTTTCCGCGCTGACGCCCGGAACCTTGCCGAGATCGGCGATCGAGGCCCGCTCGATCTCCTTCAGGGTTCCGAAGTGATGCAGCAAGGCACGTTTGCGTGAGGGGCCGATGCCGGGAATTTCCTGCAATCCGGCCTCGCGGATGTCCTTTTTGCGCAGCTTGCGGTGCGAGCCGATGACAAAGCGATGCGCCTCGTCGCGCAGCCGCTGGATGAAATAAAGCACCGGGTCGCGCGGCTCGAGCTTGACCGCCTCGCGGTCCGGCATGAACAGGGTTTCGCGGCCGGCGTCGCGGTCAGGTCCTTTTGCCACGGCCAGCAGCGCGACCTGGCTCAATCCAAGCCCCTCGAAAATCTCCCGCGCCGCATTGAGCTGACCGCGGCCGCCATCGATGATGACGAGATCGGGCCGTTGTGGAAACGAGTCGTCGTCGGGCCGGGGCTTGGCCGCATCGCCCTCGGCCGGGGGTGTCAGGAGCCGCTTGAAGCGCCGCTGCAGCACCTCGCGCATCATCGCGTAGTCGTCGCCGGGCGTAAGCCCTTCGGACTTGATGTTGAACTTGCGATACTGGTTTTTGATGAAGCCGTCCGGGCCGGCGACGATCATGGCGCCGACCGCGTTGGTGCCCTGGATGTGGCTGTTGTCGTAGACCTCGATCCGCCGCGGCGGATGCGACAGCCCGAGCGTGGTGACGAGCCCGGCCAGCAGCCGGCCTTGTGTTGCGGTATCGGCGAGCTTGCGGCCCAGCGCCTCGCGCGCGTTGGTCAAGGCGTGGGCGACCAATTCCTTCTTTTCACCGCGCCGCGGAGTGGCGACCTCGACCTTGAAGCCTGCCTTGATGGACAGCGCACTGGCCATCAGCTCGCATTCCTCGATCTCGTGCGACAGCAGGATGAGTTTTGGCGGCGGCTTGTCGTCGTAGAATTGCGCCAGGAACGAGGCCAGCACCTCCTCGGGGGTGAACGATTTCTCCGCGCGCGGAAAATACGCGCGGTTGCCCCAGTTCTGCCCGGTGCGAAAGAAGAATACCTCGACGCAGGAATATCCGCCCTCCTGATGGATGGCGAATACGTCGGCTTCCTCGACCGTGCGCGGATTGATGCCCTGTTGCGACTGAATCGCCGACAATGCGGCGAGACGGTCGCGGTAAAGGGCTGCGGTCTCGAATTCGAGCTCGGCGGAAGCCTTTTCCATCTCGGTTGCGAGTTCCTGCTTCACCAGCCGGCTGCGGCCGGACAGGAAATCCTTGGCCTCGCGCACAAGCTCCGTATAGCCGGGAAAATCGATCTCGTGGGTGCAAGGCCCCGAACAACGGCGGATCTGGTAGAGCAGGCAGGGCCGGGTGCGGCTTTCGAAGAACGAATCCGTGCAGGAACGCACCAGGAAGGCGCGCTGCAGCGCCGTGATGGTGCGATTGACCGCGCCTGCGGAGGCGAACGGCCCAAAATATTGCCCGGGCCGGGTTTGAGCGCCGCGGTGCTTGAGAATCTGCGGCGCCCAGTGATCGCCCGTGATCAGAATATAGGGAAACGATTTGTCGTCGCGCAGTTGCACGTTGAAGCGCGGGCGCAATTGCTTGATCAAATTGGCCTCGAGCAACAGCGCCTCGGTTTCGCTCGAGGTGGAGACGATCTCGACCGCAGCGGTCGCAGCGATCATGCGCAGGATGCGCGCCGGCTGGGGCGCACTCACCCTCGCATAGGAGGTGAGCCGCTTTTTGACATTCTTCGCCTTGCCGACGTAGAGCACGTCGTTGGCGGCATTGAGCATGCGATAGACGCCGGGCGAGGTCGGCGCCAGGCGCACCGCGTTTTCGATCGCGGCGTGGCCGACCGCGAGCGGGCCTTCCGCGACCGCCTCGCCGCTGTCCTCGGGTGCCTCCGGCAGCCGCGCCTCGTCGTCCTCTTCGGCGTTGACGGTCGCGGGGTCGATATCTTCCGCGATCGCGTCCTGCGGCGCCAAATGCGGCTGCACGGCGGCCAGTTCGGAACCGGGCCGTGGCTCGCGCCGGCCTGTCTTCGGGTTTTCGGTTGGCGGACGATTGGTAGAATCGGGGTCCATGGCTCTGAACTTAAGCGCCGATATCGGGCATCGCCAGCGCTGCTTCCGGGAAGGCAGGCGCCATCCGGCGCAGCGCGCGTAACGCTTTCTTAACAATGCTGAGCAGGCGGTAACCGCCCTTAACAACCCTTTAACTTAAAAGTCTCGATAAATCTCATCGGTAAAAAGTGGAATTCCGTAACCATGCCGGTCCACGTCACGGCTCATTTTTGGGCCTGTGAAAAGGGGGGCCATGGCAGTCGTGTCGGGGAGAGTGCGTGATGCGCAGGATCGTTTTGGTCGCGGGGGCTTTGATCGCCGCGGGTTGGACCGCGTCGGTGCAGGCCGCCGACCTCGGTTACGGATCGCGGGCGCCTTACACCGTCAACCAGCCGCTCAATGGCTATAGCTGGGCCGGTCCCTATCTCGGCGGCAATCTCGGCTGGGACTGGGGTTCCGTCGACCACAACCCGACCAAGCCTTCAGGTTTCGTGGGCGGCGTGCAGGGCGGTTACAACTGGCAGACCGGTCCATGGGTGTTCGGCGTCGAAGGCGACATCCAGGCCACCGGCGCCTCGGATACTTTCGCACCCTGGAAGTTCTCCAACCCTTGGTTCGGTACGGTGCGCGGCCGCGCCGGCTATGCTTTCAACAATATTCTGTTCTATGGCACCGCGGGTCTGGCGTTCGGCGAATTGCGCGGCGAGACCTTCGGCCTCTCGGAAACCCATACCAACGCCGGCTGGACCGCGGGCCTCGGCGCCGAGTTCGGTCTCGCGGCGAACTGGAGCGCGAAGCTCGAATATCTCTATGTCGATCTTTCGGACAGCAACTTCACCATCACCAGCACCTCGAACGGTTTCCGGTTCGGTCTGGTTCGCGCCGGCGTGAACTATCACTTCTAAGATCAACAAGAAAATACCGGACACAAACTCCCGGCCGCATTGCGACCGGGATTTTTTTGATGCTTGCTTTCCGCAAACGGCCGGGCATCCCCGTCCGAACGACGGCGTCGCCTATGCCTGGCCGTGACGTTTAAATGGAAGCGGCTCAGGAAGAAATCACGAGATTGACCGCCTTGGGGCCTTTGCCCTTCTTGTCGGGTTCGACCTCGAATGTGATGCGTTGTCCTTCGGCTAGGTCCTTCAGCCCGGCTCGCTCCACGGCCGTGATGTGGACGAAAACATCGCGACCGCCGTCGTCGGGCTTGATGAAGCCGTAGCCGCGTTCTCCGTTGAAGAACTTGACCGTTCCAGTCATGGCCATCGGGAAACTCCTCCCCGCATTGCTCCGCCGATACGCTCGCCGCGTATCGGCCGACCGGACAAATCGCTGCCGGAAAGCTTGGCCCTCCGGGCGGATCGGGTGATGAGCTTCGACCCGCCTTTAAAATATCTGAGGCCTTGGCACTCCGCCGCTCCCATTTGCGGAAGCGGAACGTAAAGCCGATCTCAATGGCATCAGCATAATACGGTTCCCGGCCGATTGCCTATCGGACTTTTCACGGGCGCAGCGGGAACGGCCTGACTAAGGTTTGGGCGTCTCGAGCCTGAACCGTCCGGCGCCGCCCTGACCGAGCGGCTTTTCGAGTTCGGGAAGGATCGTCTTGAGTTCGCCCACCAGCGTCCAGGGCGGATTAACGATCAAAAGACCCGCCGAGGTCAGGCCGGCGCCGGCCATCTGCGGCGCGACGCTGAATTCCAGCCGCAGGCACTTTCCTGGCGGCGTGCCGTCCCCGACGGACTGCGCGACATGCCGCGCCAGATCGTCCGTGGCGCGCCGGCTTTTGACCGGATACCACAGCAGATAGCTGCCGGTCGGCCATTTCGCGAAGGCTTCCGCGAAGCCTCCGGCCAGGCGTTCAAATTCGTCCTTTTGCTCGTAGGGTGGATCGATCAGCACCAGGCCGCGCCGTTCTTTCGGCGGGACAAAAGCCGGCAACGCGGTCCAGCCATCGAGGTCGACCACGCGCGCCTGGGTGTCGCGGCGCAGCGCGTCGATCAAAAGTTTGCGCGCCTTCGGCGCGACCTCGCACGCCGTCAGCCGATCCTGCGGCCGCAGCAGCGCTCGCGTGATCAGCGGCGATCCCGGATAGGCCTGGAGCGGAGCTTGCGGATTGAAAGCCCGGACGATGTCCAGATAAGGCTTCATCAGCGGTATCGCGGTTTCCGAGAATCGCGCCTGCATGATGCGTGCAATCCCGGTGAGCCATTCGCCGCCGCGGCTCGCCTCCTCGCCGGTGAGATCGTAGACGCCGGCGCCGGCATGGGTATCGATGACGCGAAACGCGGCCTGCTTGTCCTGCAGATAGGTGAGCATACGCACCAACACGATGTGCTTGATGACGTCGGCAAAACCGCCGGCATGAAAGGCGTGACGATAGTTCATGGCAGAGGGGTTACGACACCAGACGCCGAAAGTAACCCATCATGTCATTCCGGGATGGTGCGTTAGCTCCACACCCGGAATCTCGAGATTCCGGATTCGATGCCTTGCATCGCCCCGGAATGACTCATGCCATCACCCGCCGCGCATCGGCGGCATCATCACCTGCTCGCGCTTGCAGGCACGGCGGTCGATTTCATCGCAGGCGCGGAACTGGAGATCCTTGCTCATGCAGATGCGCACTTCGCTCAGCCGCGTTCGGTTGCAGGTGACTGCAATCGCCGCGTTAGAGAGGCCGGGATTGATCTTGACGAAGGCGTCTTCGACATCCTGCGGCGCGACGGTCTTCGGATCGGACAGTTCAAGGAATTGCGGGGGAATTTTTACCGCCGAGCGCGCCTTGCGGATGGTCTCGAAATAGGCCCGCGGTCCAAGGCCGGAGCAGGTGCCGTGCTTGTCCCACTCGTTGAAGATCAGCCCGGGCGCGGGCATCAGATCGAGCATCGAGGCCATGATATTGCGATCGAGGCGGGGGGACGGCCGTTCGCAATACTCGGGAAAGCCATGTTCGTATTGCGGCCACAGCCCGTGGACCACGAAGGAAAATGGCCGCCCGCCGCACTGGGCCTGCTGCGAACGTCCGCTATTGCCGCGCTCGGAAGCCTCCTCGCAGAAGGAGGGCGACCAGGACAATGACAGCACGTAGAAATCAAACTCACCGGGCGCGTTCTGCCGGCGATCCTGTGCCAAAGCCATTGCCGTAGCGCCGATGCCGATCAGCGCCACAACCAGCAACCGGCAGAAGCCGCCGAAAATCCGCGCCCGCCAATCGAAACCAAACTCAGACATGGTGATGTCCTCCCTCCACAACTTGCGCTGGAAGCGTAGCAGCTGGAGAGAACATTTCAAGAACAAAAATCCAAGCCGGCTACAGCCGGGTCACGCGCGTCGGATCAAGCATCGAAAAATCCCTCTGGAATCAGGGCTTTGCGGCCTTGCAGGCGGGATTATAGGCCCAGTTGCGATCGAGCCCCGTGACGCACCACTCGACGCCCTGGTTGTAGCCGGCAAAGCTGCCGTCCTCGATGATCGAGTAATTCACCGTGCGCAGCTTGCCGTCGCTCAGCATCACGTCGCCACTGCAGTAGCGGCGTGGAATATTGTCCGATTGCCAAGGGCGGAAGGCGGTTTCGTGGATCCGGCCATAGGCCGTGATTTTCAGCGCCGAATTCCAGAAGGTGCTTTCCTTTTCCTGGAATTGGGAGGTGATCGTCCCCAGCGCCGACTCGCACGGGCCGACCCGCCCCTCATATTTCGGGCCCGACAGCCAGAAATTCAGCTCCAGGGGATTGGCGGCCTCGGCCGCCTGGCCAAAGACCAACAGGCCGAACAAGGCGCCAACTCCTGCGCCGAAAGAGAGTTTCCGAGAGAATGTGGAGAGGTCGCGCATGGTCGGTCCGCCGGATGATCGAACACGCAGACCGTGCCGCGAAGGGGGGATAAGGTCAAGTGCAACGCGGCAACACCTGCCAACAACTCAGCCTCCAGCCTTCAGGCGTTCTTTTCACGGCAACCGAGGCGCTCTAAGGTAGCCTCAAGCGAAACGGAGTGTGCGATGCGAATCATCGGGGCCGCGAGCCTTTTTGCCGTCTGCGGAATGCTGGCCTGTTCGCCGGCGCTGGCCGATTGGGTGCCGCCCTTCAAGGGCAACGATACCGGCGGCATCATCGCCTATGAGCTGGCGAGGACG
>DASQOU010000199.1:0-2661 GCA_035644295.1 Bradyrhizobium sp. | reverse complement strand
GGAGATCAACGCGATCGTGGACTTCCTGCAGACATTATGATGGCGAATACGCGCCTCAGGAGACGATAGATGACCATCATTCACGACGGATTTTCGGCGACGCGGCGCGTGATCCTGAAAGGCGCCGGCGTGGTCGCGCTGGTCGGCCTCGGCAACATTCCGTTCAGCCTGGCGCCGGCGTTCGCCGCGGCCAACGACAAATATCCGGAAGATGCGTTCAAGGCGAAGAGCGAGGCGGACGCGATCAAAGCGCTCTATGGCAAGACCGCCGAGCCGTCCGACAAGGTCAAGCTCGACGCACCGGAGATCGCCGAGAACGGCTCGGTGGTTCCGATCTCGGTCAGCACCACGCTTGCCGACGTAACCTCGATCGCGTTTCTGGTCAGCGAAAATCCGAACGCGCTGGCGGCCTCCTACAAGATTCCGGCAGGGACCATGCCAAGCGTGGCCAATCGCCTCAAAATGGCGAAGACCAGCAACGTGATTGCGATTGTGGAAGCCGGCGGCAAGCTCTACAGCGCGACCAAGGAAGTCAAAGTGACCGTCGGCGGCTGCGGCGGCTGAAGCGCATGATCAGGAAAAACATGCCCTCGGGCGACGACCCGATGAGTGGAAACCGGTTTTCCGACAAGATCATGCGCAAAATTATCAATCAGGGAGTATTCTGATGGCATCGACCATTCGCGTGCGCGCCACTTCGATTGCAGAGACCACCGAAGTCCAGGCGCTGATCCAGCATCCGATGGATTCCGGCTTCGTCAAGGACGCCAAGGGCGAGATCATTCCGCCACATTTCATCCAGGAACTGACCTTCGAATATAACGGCAAGAGCGTCTTCGTCGCGGATTGGGGAGCGGCGGTCTCCAAGGACCCCTACGTCAAGTTCAGCTTCAAGGGCGGCAAGAAGGGCGACGACCTGAAAATCAGCTGGGTCGACAACAAGGGTGCGACCGATAC
Organism: Bradyrhizobium sp.; assembly: GCA_035644295.1. Lineage (GTDB taxonomy): Bacteria > Pseudomonadota > Alphaproteobacteria > Rhizobiales > Xanthobacteraceae > Bradyrhizobium. Next base: position 1,704 of record DASQOU010000199.1, on the reverse strand, counting down.
CACCACGACGAAGATTCAATAATCGCTTTGTTGTTTTGAGGCGTTTTCGTCACGCGAACCGGTGTCCACCCCGCATCAGTGCGGGGCAAGCTTTCGCAGAAAACACCAGGGAGAATCGAACGTGCGATCTGTGATCCATTTTGCCTCGGCTGCTCTCGCGCTGGCAGCGCTGGCGTTTACGGGCGTGCCGTCCGCAGTCGCTGCTGATACCCCCGATCCGGTGGCCGACGCCAAGGCGTTCAGGAATTTCTTCACCCAGAAATTTCCCAAGGTGAAGCTGGAGGATTTCGTCAACGGCCCCTATTCGATGAACGAGGACATGCACCGGCAATGGGAAGAGAAGGAACAATTCCCGCCTTATGAGTTTTCGCTCGATATGGGCAAGGAGATGTTTTCCAAGCCGTTCAAGAACGGCAAGAGTTATGCGGATTGCTTTCCGAACAAGGGCATCGGCATTCGCCAGAACTATCCATATTTCGACGCCGGGGAAGGCAAGGTCGTTACGCTCGAACTCGCGCTGAACCGCTGCCGTGAGGCCAACGGCGAACCCGCGTTCTCCTATGTGAAAGACGAGATGGCCGCGCTGACCGCCTATATGGCGTTCACATCGCGCGGCAAGCCGTTTGACATCAAGATCCCGGACGATCCGCGCGCGCTGGAGGCCTACCAGAACGGCAAGCGCTATTTCTATACAAGGCGCGGCCAGCTCAATTTCTCTTGCGCGACCTGTCACGTGCAGAGCCCGGGCGAGCGGATACGCGCCGAAGTGCTGGCGCCCGCGCTCGGAATATTGAACGCGATGCCGATCTATCGCTCCGAATGGAGCGGGATGGGCACGATCAGCCGGCGCTTCACCACCTGCAACAGCCAGATCCGCGGCGTGCCGCTCAATCCGCAGGACGACGAATACCGCGATCTCGAATATTATTTGTCCTATGTCAGCAACGGACTGCCGATTTCCGGCCCGGGCGCGCGGCCATGAGGGACAAGATGCGGACATCCTTGTTGCTGGCGTCAGTGCTGTTAATTGTCGGCTCGACATCCACCTTCGCCGCCGGCTCCGAAGCCGATTTCAAGGCCGCCTATGCCGCGGCCGAAGCCGCCAACAAGGAAGCCGGGAGCTTGCGCAATCAATGGACCGTGACGGCCCAGGCTTTGGCGGCTGCGAAAAAGGCGGCTGATGCCGGCGACTTCGACAAGGCGATAGCGTCATCGAAGGAAGCCGAAGCGCTGGCCAAGGCATCTATTTTCCAGGCGACAAGCGAGAAAGAAGCCTGGAAAGCACTCGAGATACGCTGAGCCTGTTTTTGAGGCGCGGAGATATCGCATGACCATCCGGCGCCGGGATTTTCTTCAACTTGCCGGCGCTGCCGCGCTCGCAGGCGGATTGCCGCGTAGCGCGCGCGGCGCCGACAGCGTGGGCGTCTACGATCTCGAACGTTTCGGCAATGCCCGCATCCTGCACATGACCGACACGCATGCGCAGTTGCTGCCGGTATATTTTCGCGAACCGAGCGTCAATCTCGGGATCGGCGCGATGCAGGGGAAACCGCCGCATCTGGTGGGCCGCGCCTTTCTCGACCGCTTTGCGATAAGGCCTGATAGCGCCGACGCCTACGCCTTCACGTCTCTCGATTTCGAGAAATCCGCCGTTCGGTTCGGCAAGCTTGGCGGCTTCGCGCATCTGAAGACGCTGATCGAACG
>DASQOU010000198.1:0-10426 GCA_035644295.1 Bradyrhizobium sp. | reverse complement strand
GATTTTGGCGCCGTAGCGTTCCTGCGCCTGCGGATCGCGCCGTGGGTGGTCGAGCGCGATCAAACGCGTCGCCAGCCCGAACGCTTCCCGGATATCGTGCGTTACCATCACGATGGTCATCTTCAGATCGCGCCAAAGTGGTTTGATCAAGGCGTGCATCTGCGTCCGGGTGCCAGGATCGAGCGCGCCGAACGGCTCGTCGAGCAACAACACCCGCGGCCGTCGCGCCAGCGCCTGGGCGATCGCAAGCCGCTGCTGCATGCCGCCGGACAGCGCGCTCGGATATTTGTCGCGATGCTCCGCAAGCCCGACGTTCTCGATCATGGCTTCGCTCTTTTCGATCGCCCGGCGCCGGGCGGTACCGAATAGCCGTGCCGTGAACGGCCGCTGCTCGAACTCGTGGCTGACCAGCACGTTGCCAAGTACGGTGAGATGCGGAAACACCGAATAGCGCTGGAACACGATGCCGCGGTCGGGGCCGGGCTCGGCCGGAAACGGCTCGCCATCGAGCAGCACAGCGCCCTGCGACGGCCGTTCCTGGCCGAGGATCAGCCGCAGGAAGGTGCTCTTGCCGGCGCCCGAGGGGCCCACCACCGAAACAAAGCTGCCGGACGCGATCTCGATGTTGATGCGTTCCAGCACGATCTGCGAACCGTATTCGACCCAGACGTTACGGAAGGACAAGGCGCTCATCAGCGCGGTTCCTCGACATAGGCCCAGGGGAAAACCTTGCGCGCGAACAGGCCGAGCAACATGTCGAGTGCAAATGCGAGCAGCGTGATCCAGGCGACATAAGGCAGGATCACGTCCATCGACAAATAGCGCCGCACCAGGAAGATGCGATAGCCGAGGCCGACATCGGCGGCGATCGCCTCCGCCGAGATCAGAAACAGGAATGCCGGCCCCAGCATCAGCCGCACCGACTTGATCAGCCGTGGCATGATCTGCGGAAGCACCACCCGGATCGCCACCTGCCAGGTCGATGCTCCCAGCGTTTGCGCCTTGACCATCTGCTCGCGCGGCAGGCCTTGCACCTCAATGGAAATGTCACGGACCAGGCAGGGCGCGACGCCGATGATGATCAGCATCACCTTCGACAGTTCGCCGAGCCCGAACACGATGAACAGGATAGGTAAGACGGCCATCGGCGGAATCATCGAAATCACCGCGACAATGGTGCCGAACGACGCCCCCGCGATCGGTAGCAGTCCGACCGTCAACCCGAAGGAAAGCCCGATCAGGGTTGAAATCCCCAATCCCAGCAACAGCCGTTGCAGGCTGGCCGTGGTGTCGGTCCACAACACGTATTCGCCGGATCGCCGGTCGGGCTCGGTGGCCAGCCGTTTGCTGGTTTCGGCCATTTCGCTGATCGGCGGCAACAGCTTGTCATCCGGATTGGCGGCGCGCCGCTCCGCCGAACCGATGATGTAGACCACCACGATCAGGAAGAACGGGATCGCCGCCAGCAAAATCCGGCTGCCGCGCGCGGGCGCAATGTTCATGACGCGTCGAATGGCACTATCCTCCTTGGCGGGCCCCCCCTTGGGGGCCCTCCAGCTCGGGAGTTATAGCTTACCTTCGGCGGCCATTGTCATGTAGGAGGCATCGAACCGCAACTTGACGTTCTTGCTGGAGCCGAGCGTCTTTGTCGGGGTCATGATGCCGACCGCGTCTTTCGACTTCACCTTTTCGCCGAGCAGATTGTGCTCGAAGCAGAAGCCGCGGACCTGATCCATGATCTTGGGGAGTTCAGCGCCGGTCATGAAGGCGACGGCCTCCTTAGGCGTGTAGTACATCGCGGTGGTCTTGAGCTGGCTTTCGAAGCCGGCAAGGTCGGTCCCCGACAATTTCGCCATCGCTTCGCGCGCGGCTTTGCCTTTGTCGGATTGGTCCTTCATCAGGGCGATGGTCTCATACCAAATGCCGACCAGCGCCTTGCCGAGATTGGGATTATCCTTCAAGGTTTCGGTGTTGATGACGAGCAGATCCTCGATCTCGCCGGGGATCTTGCTGGAGTCGTAGACCAGTGTGGCGCCCGGGTTAGCCTTCACTTCGAGAAGCTGCGGATTCCAAGTTACGATGGCGGTGGTGTCGGGCGACTTGGCGGCCCCCACAATGTCCGCATCCGACGTGTTGACGGTCTTGATATCCTTTTCCGACAGTTTCACGGTCGACAGGCCGCGCACCAGCAAATAGTGCGACACCGACAGTTCGACCAGATTGATCTTCTGGCCCTTGATATCGGCAAGCGTCTTGCCCTTTTTCAGCACGACGCCGTCATTGCCGTTGGAATAGTCGCCCATGATGATGGCGGTGGTGTCGACGCCGCCGGCGGCCGGGATCGTCAGCGCGTCCATATTCGTGACGGTCACGCCGTCGAATTTTCCTGCGGTGTACTGGTTGACCGATTCGACGTAGTCGTTGATCTGTGTGACCTTGATGGTGATACCGTATTTGTCTGCCCATTTTTTCACGATGCCAGTCTCGGCGGCGTAGGGCCATGGCATCCAGCCGACATAGATCGACCAGGCGATATTGAATTCCTTCTTCGGCGCGGCGGAGACGGCCGTGATGGTAGAGAGGCCGATCGCGAAAGCGGCGGCCAATGAAAATAGACGTTTCATAATTCTCAATCCTCGCGGGTTGGGTGCGAATTCGAGGATTGGCAAGACCCTGCGATGCCAATCCTGGCCATCGAGGCCTCCCGGGCTTTTGTCCCGCCGTGCACCCGGAAGTTACGCTCCCGGGCGGCTGCTCTCGGACCAGGCACTCTTTCGAGCCGGAACCCTAGCTGCCACACTCTACAATCCCTGAAGCAAGCGATATGCCAGCGGAAAATCGTAGAACTTGTCGGCGCAAAGCCTTTTTCAGCCCACTAAAGCGGCAGGTTGATGGTTTTTTGGGCGCGTTCCGTGTTTGTGACCGCCGGCTCTCGGGCCACCCAAATCCAGGACCAAGCAGGCTGAAAGCGCCCCTTCGATTGACATTTGAGGGCGCCATGGCTTAGAACCGCGCGTCTCGGGCGGCGCCACCGCCGGCGGGATCAGCTTTATTTTGCCATTTTCGGGTTCCCCGAACGATCGTGCCGAACGCGGCCTTTCAAAGCATCAGGATTGTTCCCCATGAAGGTCCGTAACTCGCTGAAATCGTTGCGCGGTCGTCACCGCAACAACCGCCTGGTCCGCCGCAAGGGCCGGGTTTATGTGATCAACAAGGTTCAGCGCCGCTTCAAGGCCCGCCAGGGCTGAGGCTAAGCTGGCAAGGCTGAACCAGGCTCCGGTCGGCCCTCTCGGGCTACCTCCGCTGCTCTCCCATCACAGGTCTTTGACGCCTTGCTGCTTTGCAAGCGGCTTTTGCTGCGTCTAGACTTTGACCATGGCATTGAGATTCTCAGCCGCGCCCTACTGCCGGATAGCGCTTCTCCTCACCGCGATGAGCGCCGCGGCGCCGCCTTTGGTGCTTGCGCAGGATTTGAGGGCCACGCCGCCAAAGGCGCAGAAGAAACCGCCGGAAGCCCCCGGCAAGCTGCCGAAGGTCGGCGCCGACAAGTCGCGCGGACTGGATTTCCTGTTCGGCGCGCTGAAGGCCGCCCCCGATGAGGCCAGCGCCAAACACGTCGAGGCCCGGATCTGGGCGCTGTGGACGCAGACGCCGAGCGACACCACGGCGCTGTTGATGCTACGCGCCAAGGCCGCGATGGACGCCCAGCAGACGGATGTCGCGCTGAAGCTGCTCGATGCCGTGGTCAAGCTGCGTCCCGATTATGTTGAGGGCTGGAATCGGCGCGCCACGCTGTATTACCTGAAGAACGACTACGCCCATTCGCTGCAGGATATCGAGCAGGTGCTGGTCCGCGAACCGCGCCATTTTGGTGCGCTGGCGGGGCTTGGCATGATCATGCAGGATCTCGGCGACGAAAAACGCGCGCTGGACGCGTTCCGCAAGGCGCTCGCCGTCAATCCGCACCTCGAAAAGGTGCCGGAACTGGTCAAGACCTTGACCGAAAAGGTCGAAGGCCGCGACATCTGAGTGTGCCCGCCACTTGGCAGGACGGTTAGGGTTAGTTCTAATGCAGAACGGCGCTGCCGCGTCCCGTCAGCCCGCCATGCGCCACCGCGGCCTGAAGCTGTTGCAGCTCCGCTTCCAGCTGCTCGTTGACAAGCAGGAGTGCCCTGAGCGCGCCACGAATGTCGCCGTTGCAGGTGGCGACGATTTCGTCGATGGCGGCTTCATTTGGTCCGGAATTCATCGAAACTCTCCAATTGTTCTCGTGAGATAATGCTCAAGTGCCCGGTGGGTTGCTGTGGATTGTGTGGATAGGTCGGACTTACGAAAGTTTCGAGGCACACCCGTCGGAAGCGCAAAAATGCCGCTCCCGCTTGTAGAAGACCGCTGATGACGATCATATGAAGACGGGCCTTGCGCCCGCGCTGCGCGGTGGAAAACTGTCAGGCGGGCCGGTTCGAAACCCGGCCGCTGTCTAACCGTAACTTGTCCGTGCCCAGACCGATCCGGATCCGTTCCATGTTACCCCTCATTTTCGTGGCCGCGCTATTGATGCTGGCGCTGGCCACGCAGGCCGGGGTCATGACGCTGCAACGCCTTTATCCTGCGCAAGGCGAGATGATCGAGGTTGCCGGCGCAACCCTCCACGTCGTCGATATCGGCCTGCGGGATGCGCCCGGTCCTCCCATCGTGTTGATCCATGGCGCCAGTTCGAATCTGGAGACCATGCGGAAGCCGATTGGCGATAGGCTCGCCGCCCGGCATCGGGTGATCCTGATCGACCGTCCCGGCCATGGCTGGAGCTCGCGCGGGCGCGAAGAGGATTCGACGCCGGCCATTCAGGGCCAAATGATCGAGCAGGTGCTGGAGAAACTGGGCGTCGGCCCGGTGATCCTGCTGGTGCATTCGTGGGCCGGCGCGCTCGGGGCGCGGATGGCGCTCGATTTTCCGCACCGTGTTGCGGGATTGGTGATGCTGGCGCCGGTGGCCTTTCCTTGGCCCGGCGGCGTCGGCTGGTACAACAACCTCGTCACCACGCCGGTGATCGGCCCAATGCTCGCCTACACGATCACGCTGCCGCTTGGCTACTTCATGGTGGAGCCGGGCGCCCGCGGCGTGTTCTTGCCGCAGATCATGCCGGATGGTTTCGTCGGCGCTACCGCTACGGCGCTATTGCTGCGTCCACGGGAGTTCCTGGCCAATGCGCGCGATCTCGTGACGCTGAAGGCCGCAGTCACGGAGCAGGCGCCGCGCTACGCCAGCATCAAGGCGCCAACGGTGGTGATTTCGGGCGACGTCGATAAAACCGTATCGACCGATATTCATTCCCGCCCGTTCGCTGCCGCGGTGCCGGATGCAAAGCTGATCGTGCTGCCGGGCGTCGGCCACATGGTGCAGAACGCCGCGCCCGCGCTTGTGGTCGCCGAGATCGAAGCGATGGCGGACAAGATCACGCGCCGCACGGCGGCTGCGAACTAGAGACGTAATTTAGTTCTCACCGTCATTCCGGATGGCGCGCTAGCACCAAACCTCTGATGTGCAATTGCATCAGGAGGTGGGTCCGGAGTCGAATGGGCGCGCGATCTCAGCGATCGCCGCCTTACCCTCTCCCCGCAAGAGCGGGGCGAGGGAGAGGGGGAGGAAAGCGCGAGCTGCTACTTCGTCTTGCCGTCATTGTCGTATTGGGCGAGGTAGGCCCAGAGATCGCTGGCTTCTTTCTCGTTCTTGATGCCGGCGAACGCCATCTTGGTCCCGGGAATCTTCGCCTTCGGGTCCTTGATGTAGTCCTTGAATTCGGCCTCGCTCCAGGTGATGCCGGAATTCTTGTTGGCGTCGGTGTAATTGTAATTCGGCGCGGTGCCGGACTTGCGGCCGTTGAGCCCGTTGAGCTGCGGCCCGACTTTGTTCTTGGCGTCTTCGCCGATCGCGTGACAGGCCAGGCACTTGTTGAAGGACGACTTGCCGGCTGCGGCGTCCTGCGCCAGTGCCGCCGGTACGGCCGCCGATGATGCGATGATGACCAGCACGCTCAGTGTCAATTTTTTCATTATCTGCTCTTTGTTGCTTGGGGGGTGGTCCACGGCTGCTTGTGACATAGGCCGCGCATGATGGACAAGTCACCAATGCTGTTCGGGTTTCCTCGATTTCGCTTGCGCAGGTCGGATATTGCCGATCGGTCTGGCCCTAGCGGCCTACCCAAAGTGATCCAGACGTGCTTGATTCCTCATGATAAATCGGCAAAGTCGCGGGCTTAGCGGGCCAGCGCAGGAGAGATCCAGATGACCATCATGATGCCCGCACCGGATCAGGCGGTTTTGGGTCGCCGCGACGCCATCGTCAAAGCGTTGCGCGCCATCGTGCCGGGCGAGGGCGTGATCGATAGTGCCGCGGAAATGCTCCCTTACGAATCCGATGGCCTGATGGCCTATCGCCAGCCGCCGATGGTGGTGGTGCTTCCGGACACCACCGAGCAGGTGTCGCAGGTTCTCAAATATTGCTTCGCGCAGGGCATCAAGGTGGTGCCGCGCGGTTCCGGTACCTCGCTGTCTGGCGGCGCGCTGCCGCTTGCGGACGCCGTGCTGCTGGGCCTTGGCAAATTCAAGCGCATCCGCGAGATCGATTTCGATAACCGCGTGGTCGTGACCGAGCCCGGGGTAACCAATCTCGCCATCAGTCAGGCGGTTGCGCACGCCGGGTTCTACTATGCGCCCGATCCGTCGTCGCAGATCGCCTGCTCGATCGGCGGCAATGTCGCGGAGAATTCCGGCGGCGTACATTGCCTGAAATACGGCATGACCACCAACAACGTGCTTGGGTGCGAGATCGTGCTTATGACCGGCGAAATCCTTCGCATCGGCGGCAAATCCGCCGAGACCGGCGGCTATGATCTGATGGGGATCATCACCGGCTCCGAAGGCCTGCTCGGCGTCATCACCGAGGTCACGGTGCGAATCCTGCAGAAGCCGGAGACCGCGCGCGCTCTGATGGTCGGCTTCGCCCAGGTCGAGGCGGCCGGCGAATGCGTGGCGCGGATCATCGGCGCCGGCATCATCCCCGGCGGCATGGAAATGATGGATCGGCCTGCGATCCACGCTGCCGAAGCTTTCGTCCATGCCGGCTATCCGCTCGACGTCGAAGCGCTGTTGATCATTGAACTCGATGGTCCCGGCGTCGAGGTAGATGAGCTGATCAGCCGCGTCGAGGCGATCGCGCAAGGGTGCGGCTCGACCTCATGCCAGATCTCCAATTCGGAAGCCGAGCGCAATTTGTTCTGGGCCGGCCGCAAGGCGGCATTTCCGGCGGTCGGGCGGATTTCGCCGGATTACCTCTGCATGGACGGCACCATCCCGCGCGGCGCGCTGCCGGAGGCGCTGGCGCGAATCCGAGAGCTATCGAAGAAGTACGATCTGAGGGTCGCCAACGTGTTTCATGCCGGCGACGGCAATCTGCATCCGCTGATTCTCTACGACGCCAATCAGCCCGGCGAGATGGAGCGGGCGGAATCCTTCGGCGCCGATATCTTGCGGGCCTGCGTCGAACTCGGCGGCGTGCTGACCGGCGAACATGGCGTCGGCATCGAAAAGCGCGACTTGATGGGCGAAATGTTCAGCGAGATCGACCTCAACCAGCAGCAACGGCTGAAATGTGCATTCGACGCGCAAGGCCTGCTCAACCCCGGCAAGGTGTTTCCGACCCTGCACCGCTGCGCTGAACTCGGCCGCATGCACGTTCATGGCGGCAAGCTGGCGTTTCCTGAATTGCCGCGGTTTTGAGCGAATGACGACCGGCGTTTCCTCGCGGCACACTCTGCTCTCTCCCCCCCGCAACCGGGGTCTACCCCGGTTGCGCATTTTAGTTTTACGCAAATCGGGCAGGCCCGACTTGCGTTGGGGGAGAGGTGGACAGGGGGGTCCACACGGGGACTCTGACTCGTGGCCACCCCCCTCCCTAACCCTCCCCCCCAAGGGGGGAGGGAACGCACCGAATGCGGGGCGATAGTGGATATCCTCAAAGTACGTGACGCCAAAGACGTCGAGCAGGCGGTGCGCGCGGCGATTGCGAGCGACCAGCCGCTCGAAATCATCGGCCATGGCTCAAAGCGGCTGATCGGACAGCCGATGGCGACCAACGCGCTGCTCGACCTTTCGGCGCTCAATGCCGTGACATCCTATGAGCCGAATGAGTTGATCATCACCGTGCAGGCCGGCGCGCCGCTCGCCGACGTCAAGTCACTGATCGATTCCAAGAATCAGCATTTCGCCTTCGAGCCGGTCGATACCGCATTGCTGCTGGGAACGCCGGGGGAGGGAACCATTGGGGGCATGATCGGCGCTGGCCTTGCCGGGCCACGCCGTATCCAGGCCGGGGGCGGCCGCGATCACCTGCTTGGTGCGCACGCGGTGTCCGGCTTCGGCGACAGTTTCAAGGCCGGCGGGAAGGTGGTGAAGAACGTCACCGGTTATGATCTTTGCAAGCTGTTGGCGGGGTCGTGGGGCACGCTTGCGGTGATGACGGAGGTGACGCTGAAAGTCATGCCAAGGCCCGAAAGCGAGCGCACCCTGGTGCTGCGCGGACTGGATGACGCCACGGCCAACCGGGCGATGACGGCGGCGCTGGGCTCGCCGTTCGGTGTGTCGGGTGCCGCTCATATTCCAAACTCGGTATTTCGGGATTCTGGCGGCGGCGTTGGCGATCTCGGATCGCCGCGCGAGGCGGTCACGTTGTTGCGGCTGGAGGGTATTGCGGCGTCTGCGGTCCACCGCGCGGCTGCGCTCGCCAAGGTGCTATCGCCGTTTGGGTCGGCCGAAATTCTCGAAGATGCGGCTTCAGTGGCGGTCTGGAGTTCGGTTCGCGATGTCGCGCCGTTCGCGGCCAGGGGTGCGTTGGGAGCGTGGCCGGTATGGCGGATCGTCTGTCCACCGGCGTCCGGGGGTGCGTTAGGCGAGGCCTTGGCGCGCGATACCGGCGGCGATGTGATCTACGATTGGGGCGGCGGCCTGATCTGGGCGGCGCTGCCTCCCAAGGCCGACGCCCAGGCGGCGTTGCTGCGTCCGAGGATCGAAGCCGCCGGCGGCCATGCCATGCTGCTGCGCGCCTCCGACGAGATACGGCGCAACGTCGACGTGTTCAACCCGGCAAAGAGCGGCGTTGCGGCCCTGAGCGAGCGCGTCCGCCTCGGCTTCGATCCGAAGAGCATCCTCAATCGCGGCCGGATGACACGGGGAGGGGCGGCATGAAGACCGAATTCAGCCTGGCTCAGCTCGCCAATCCCGATATCGCCGAAGCCGACAAGATCTTGCGCGCCTGCGTGCATTGCGGCTTTTGCACCGCGACCTGTCCGACCTATGTGCTGCTCGGCGACGAGCTCGATAGCCCGCGCGGCAGGATCTATCTCATCAAGGAGATGCTGGAAAAGGATCGGCCACCGACCAAGGAAGTGGTCAAGCACATCGATCGCTGTCTCTCCTGTCTTGCCTGCATGACCACCTGTCCGTCCGGGGTGAACTACATGCACCTCGTCGACCAGGCGCGAGTCAGGATCGAAAGGGACTATCGGAGGCCGCTGGCCGAGCGGCTGTTGCGCGCGGTGCTCGCGCTTGTGCTGCCGCAGCCGGCTCTATTTCGCGCCAGCATGATCCTGGCGCGGCTAGGCCGGCCGCTGATCGGTTTGCTGCCGGCACCCAAGGAGACCTCAAAGGCGGCCACGGCGTCGCCGACTTTGCTGCGGCGAATCAGGGCGATGCTGGCACTGGCGCCGGCCAGCCTGCCGGCGTCCGGGCCGGCCGGCGGCCGCGTCTTTCCCGCCATCGGCGAAAGGCGTGGACGGGTCGCCCTGCTGCAGGGTTGCGCCCAACAGGTCCTGGCCCCGCGCATCAATCAGGCTGCCATCAGCCTCTTGACGCGTCATGGCATCGAGGTCGTCTTGGTCAAGGATGAGCAATGTTGCGGCGCGCTGACCCATCACCTCGGCCGCGACGACGCTGCTCTTGCTTTCGCCCGCGCCAACATTGCGGCGTGGCTGGCGGAGGCCGAAAGAGGTGGTCTCGACGCCATTCTGGTGACGACGTCGGGGTGCGGAACCGTCATCAAGGACTATGGTTTCATGCTTCGCGAAGAGGCGGACTTTGCCGCCGCCGCCGCCAAGGTTTCGGCGTTGGCCAAGGACATCACCGAGTATGTCAGCGGCATCGATCTCAATCCGGCGCAGCAACACAGCGACATTATCGTCGCCTATCACGCCGCCTGTTCGTTGCAACACGGACAGAAAATAACGCAAGCTCCGAAAGAATTGCTTTCCAAGAACGGATTCGTGGTGAAAGATGTACCCGAGAGCCATTTGTGTTGCGGTTCGGCAGGAACGTACAACATTCTCCAGCCTGACATTGCGAACAAATTGCGCGATCGAAAGGTCGCCAATATT
>DASQOU010000197.1:0-2076 GCA_035644295.1 Bradyrhizobium sp. | reverse complement strand
CCGGATGAACATGGTCGGCACCATGAAGATGGTGTCGATCTTCTGATCCTGGATCAGGCGCAGGAACTCCTCCGGATCGAACCGCGGCATCAGCACCAGCGCGCCGCCGAGACGGCCGGAGCGCAGGCCGAACGAATTCGGTGCGGAATGGTAGAGCGGCCCCGGCAACAGCGCCCGCACGCCCGGCTTCAGGCCATAGATCAGCGCGCGCAGCCGTTCTGACGCGATGGTCTGCTCCGGTGTCGGCGCGTTGCGTCGTACCCCCTTGGGATGTCCCGTCGTGCCTGAGGTGTAGATCATGTTCTGCGGCTGCGGCAGTGCCGGGCCGTCGTAGGGCCGTCGCTGCTCGAGCCAGGCTTCAAGGTCGGTGGCGAAATCCGGCGTGGCGAGATGGTCGGAGTCGATCTTGTAAGACCCTAGAATTTCGAGCGGCGTCGAGACACTGAGCACGGTGACGCCAGCTGGAATCGCGCCAACAAGCCCATGCAGCATGTCGGCATGGCCGATCAGGACAGCCGTCCCGGAATCCTTCAGGACGTAGTTGACCTCGTCCGGCTTGAAGTGCCAGTTCACCGGCACCGCATAGGCACCGAGCCGCATCGCCGCATAGGCCGCCTCGATGAAGGCGATGTCGTTGCGCATCAGTATGCAGACGCTATCGCCCTGCTTGACGCCAAGCTCCTGCAGACCGCCGGCGATGCGGGCGGTGCGATCGGCGACTTCGGCGTGAGTTCGCTTTCGCAGACCGCTGATGATGCCGAGGAAGAGCGGTTGGGTTGACATTGTCTCTTTCCGATCTCTCGTCGGGTTATGAAGCCCTCATGGTGAGGAGCGCGTCTTCGCGCATCTCGAACCATGGGGGATGAATAATCCATCCTTCGAGACGCCGCTCCGCGGCTCCTCAGGATGAGGTCTAATGTTAGTCAAACATCGGCGAAGCGCGGCGCGCGCTTGTCGATGTTGGCGCGGACCGCCTCGAGCTGATTGGCGCCACCCATCAGTTTCATCTGCTCGACAGATTCAGCCAATAGCGCCGGGCCGGGATCGATGGCCAGATTGTTCAGCATGCGCTTGGCGGCGCGGATCGCCTCGGGACTCTTGCCGGCGATTTCGCGCGCGACCTCAAACGCAGCGGCGCGCGGGTCGTCGCAGATGCGTGTCGCAAGGCCGTAGCTCAGGGCTTCCTGCGCGGAAAAGATCCGCCCCGTATAGGTCAGCTCGCGCAGGATATCGTCACGGACGAGATTGGCCAGGATCGGCGTCCCCGCCATGTCCGGCACCAGACCCCATTTGATCTCCATGATCGACATCCGCGCGTCGGGCGCGAGAAACCGCATGTCGGCGCCGAGCGCGAGTTGAAAGCCGCCGCCGAACGCCACGCCCTGGATCGCGGCAATCACCGGCACCGGCAGCTGCCGCCATCCCCATACCGCCTGCTGCGGGAAATTGGTCAGTCCATGGGTTCGCGCGGTCAGATCGCGGCTTTCGCCACCCGCTACCCCGTTACCCCCCTTCTTCATCGCCGCAAAGCGATCCATGTCGAGGCCGGCGCAAAAAGCCCGCCCCTCCCCCGATAACACCACCGCCCGCAGTCCTTTTTCGTGGGCGAGCCGGCCGCTGGTTGCGACCAGTGCGTCGAACATCGCGGCATCGAGCGCGTTCATCTTGTCCGCCCGCACCAGCCGGACGTCGGCGATACCATCCGACATCGTGACCTTGACGCGATCATCCATGATGAGTCTCCCCTGCTCTTCTTCGTTGTTGCCGCTTTACAGAAAGGCGTTGTGCGGATTTAGTCAATCAACCAATTAACAGACAATTTTCCAGGGTGGAAACAACAGATGTTCAACGAACAGCTTCTTGCCGGGCGGCGCATTCTGGTCACCGGCGGCGGAACCGGGCTCGGCAAATCGATGGCCGGGCGCTTCCTCGAGTTAGGCGCCGAGGTTCATATCTGCGGCCGCCGAAAGGGCGTCTGCGACGAAACCGCGACCGAATTGATGGACCTCTATGGCGGCAGGGTGACGAGCCACGGCGTCGACATCAGAAACCCGCTCGCGGTCGACGAGATGATCG
>DASQOU010000196.1:0-6845 GCA_035644295.1 Bradyrhizobium sp. | reverse complement strand
CCACTGCGAGCGTAGCACCCGATTTGGAATCCAACTTCATGACGATCTCCTCGATGATTCTTCGATGACAAGATTGGACGCCGTGAGCATCCAGTGATCGTTCGATCACGGAACGACACAACGCGCGGATGGATGCCCATTGGATCCGCGGAGGACCTTTGGTCCTGCCGAAAATCTCAATACTCATCCAGTGAGAGCTACGGGCGACTCGGCATTTGGTTACAGGGCTTCAAAAGAAAATTTTCTTTTCTTCGGCCGGGCTTCCCGTTTATGCCTAACCCCTGGGCGTGAAGAGTATTTCATTACGCGGCGAAATAGCCGCAGGAGCGGTCTGCACCGATAAAGTTCGTTGCTTCAGTGATTTACATTGAGCATCGGAACCTGTACGCCGCTGCTGCGGCGCACAACGACATTTCCATGATGGACAACATCAGTCCAGCGCCGCCCGCGACGGCTTCAATTTGGCCATCTGCTTCACGGTAGCTTGAAGTTCCTCAGCGCTAAACGACGGAAACGAACAGATACGGTTGCTGCAGGCAAATGCAGCCGGTTCCCCCAGATCGGGATATTCGACGTCGGGATTGGGCAGCTTGCCTTCACGCAGATCGAGCCATTCCAGACGCTTGTAGCGCGCCGGCATGGCCCGCGCGGCGGCATGCAACGTCTGTGCGCGCGCATCGCCCTTGTGCCCGACGATGGTCATGTGGGTTGGTTCGACCGCATTCTCCTCATCGGCGAGAAGAACGCCGGGCAAGGGCCGGATCATTTCGGCCGATGCGCTGGTCAGATACCGCATCGCATGCGCAGCCTGCTCGCGATAGGTGGCGTTGCCGAAATAGCGATGCAGAAGATTCATGAAGCGGGCGACCTGAATCTGGTCATCCACAAGCCTGGCCGGTTTGGCAAACACACCAATTTTTGCCTCCCCGCTCTTCGAGGTCAGAAAGCCTCCCGCTTCATCGCGGAACCCTGCGGCGGCGAAATCGCCGGCTCTCGCGGCGGCATTGAGCCAGTCGCGGTTGCCGGTCGCGGCATAAAGATCAAGAAACGCCTGCCCCATCGCCAGCGTGTCGCCAAGAAAAGGTCCGCCCCGATCGTTGTCGCCGTGGCGAAATCCACCTTCGGGCAGCGCGCGGTTGTCATTCGCCCATTTGGCGGCGCGCTCGGCCGTCGCCAGTATCCGGGGATCATTCGTTACATCATAGAACGCGACCAATCCGCTGATCGCCCAGCCGTTTTCGCGCGCATAGAGGTTCTTGTCGATGCGTGGCATGCCGAGCTTGCGCCGCCCGGCATCGTCAAGCGCATAGAAGGTGTGCCCGTCGGTTTCGCGGTCGAGATCGGCATCCTGGCTGACGTAAAACGCGCCCACTGGGGCCAACAGGAAGCTCACCAGATAGCGCTCGATGTCGCGCGCAGCGGCGAGGTATTTCGGATCCTTCCAGAGCGCATAGGCCTGGCTATATTGGCGCAGATATTGCGCCTGGAACGACATGATCTTCTCGAAATGCGGGTGGTTCCAACTGCCGGCCTCGGAATATTGGAACACTCCGCCCCAAACCGGATCAATCAGCGCCATCGCCGCGTCGAGCGTCTGCCGCGCGCGCCTGGCGGCTGCGGCATCGCCAGCCTCGGCGCGCGACACCGCGTAGTCCAGGCTATCCGCATCAATATATTTCTGACTTTCGCCCCAACCGCCGATGGTGTCTTCGTAAGCTTCGTCGTAGTTCTTGAGCAGTTCGGCACGCTGCGCCTTGGTCAGAAAGGCCGATGTCGATGGCTTCACCTCGAAGGCTGCGCCGACCGAAGGCCCTGGCGAGGGATCGTCGATGACGGCCTTGAGCAAGGCCTGCATCCGCTCAGGCTCGACGTATCCCCTGATCTTGGCGATCTCGCTGCCGTCGGGTCCGAAGATGATGGTAGCAGGCCAACCCCAATCACCGTAGCGGCTCGAGAGGCCGGGATTCGCATCCTGATCGACCCGCACCGGCAGGTATTTCGATTCCAGAAGTCGGGTGACCTCCGCATCGGCGTAGGTGGTCTTTTCCATGACGTGGCACCAGTGGCACCACATCGCCTCGAGATCGAGGATTACAAAGCGCTTTTCGGCCGTCGCGCGGGTGAACAGCTCGTCGCCCCAGCCGCTCCACTTGATCGGCTCGGCCGCGAAGATCGGAGTGGCCGCGAAGCTGGCGATGGTGAGGGCAAGAATGCGGACGAGCTTCATGACATCTCCCGGGCAGCGGCTGGCTTCGACAGCTACGTGGCCACTAAAAATCAGGGTTCATCATGGCTGTGGGCTCACGCGAACGTGAGACCACCGGTCAAGTCGATTCCTTGGGATGACCGGTGGTGTTTAACAACAAACGGTCCAGCGAGGCCGCGCCGGGACCGGCGATGGCAAGCCAAAGGAAGGCCGCCAGGTAAGTCACTTCTTCATAGCCCAGCAGGGTTTCCAGTGAATCGACATCCCCCCATTTCGCGACCTTGATGGCAACGATCATCACTACTACGAGCATCGCTGCCGGGATTCGGGTGAACAGGCCGAGAATCAGCAGAATGCCGCCAAAGCATTCCACGCTGGAAGCGAACGGCGTCAGGATTTTTGGAAACGGAATACCCCACTCGGTGAAATTATCGATCATCTGCGGAAGATTGTTGAGTTTGGTCCAGCCCGTCAGCATGAACACGTAGCCGACGACCAGGCGCATGATCAGCGGGCCCGCCCAGGAAAAATACGACGCGATGCGCGTCGGCAGCAGAATGAGAAGATTGACAATGAATGTCACGGGAACCCTCCCTGGGTATTGAAATAGATGTGAAGCCGCGACGCGCGGCCCGATTTAAGCACGAATGGGCAGTCTCGGTGGGAGTTTCGCTGCGACCGATCTCGTTGTTACAGGGTCTTATCCGAAATTCTGCAAGGCCGGGAAGGCCTCGAGCAGCCAAACGCTGATGGCCGAGACGCTGCCGGTGAGAAAACCAATACCCGTGATCACCATGAGCACGCCCATGGCGCGCTCGACGCTGGCAAGATGCCGCTTCATCCGAGCGAATAATGACGAGAACTGCTCGATCATGAAGGCGGCGGCCAGGAACGGAATCCCGAGCCCGGCGGAATAGACCGCGAGCATCCCGGCGCCCTTCGCCACCGTCGCCTCGGCGGCAGCCATGGAGAGAATCGCGGCCAGGATCGGACCGATGCAGGGTGTCCAGCCGAAGGCAAACGCCAGTCCCATGACGTAGGCGCCCCATAGCCCGACGGGCTTCGCAATCGACAACCGCCCCTCGCGCATGAAGAAGCCGATCCGTGTGAATCCAAGAAAATGCAGCCCCATGAGAATGATAACGATGCCGGCGGCAATCGAAAGCTCGGTCGACCAGGCGCGGATCAACCCTCCGATCAGGCTGGCGGTGGCACCCAGCGCCACGAACACGGTGGAAAAGCCGAGCACGAAGAGCAGCGCCGATAGCATGACCGCGCGCTTTGGCGATGCTGCCGCCTCATCGTGGGCGACGTGCTCGATTGTGGCCCCGGTGAGATAGATCAGATAGGGCGGCACCAGCGGCAGCACGCATGGCGAAAGGAAGCTGATGACCCCCGCAATCAGCGCCGCGGGAATTGAGACATCGTTCATCGCATGGCCCTCGCCAATCACACTCGGTGCGGTCTTGTCACCCTTACGAATTAAACACCCTGATGGTTTCATGCTGAACGAGCCTTGCGGGTCACAGCTGCGTGTCGCTCCGCCCATTTCCCCCGTCGAGCGTAATAGATGCTATCGTGGACCCCTATGATGCGGTAGCAAACCCGCACCCAGGGAACACCCATGCGCATCGGGGTCCGCTCCGCCGTTTCCGGACTTGTGCTGGCGTCCATCATCGTCAGCGCCGTCGGCGTTCATTTGTTGTGGTGGCGAACCGCGCAGCAGATCAGCCAGACCCTTGCCGACACGATCAATGACCAGATTGTTTCCGCGGTCGGCGACGAGCTGCAGTCGATTACGACCGAAACAAAGTCCGCCTTTACCGCCGTGCGAACGCTGTTGGTTGAGAACGTGATCGATGCCCGCGATGCCAACAAGCGCGAGTTCGTTTTCCTGTCGCAGTTGCAGGCGCAACCGACCATCTCGTGGGTTGCATTCGGATTTCCGGATCGATCGTTCTTCGCTGCCCACAAGCTTGGCAACACGGCCATCGAAATGCTGGATATCGCTGGCGGCGAGCCAAAACTGCGTATCGACCAGTACGAATTGGATGGCATGGACGTGGCGTTCAAAGACCGCCGCCTTGAGCCGACCAATTATTCCGTCACCGACCAGGAATGGTATAGCGAAGCCAGCAAGTCCGATGAAGAGCGCTGGTTCACGCTGACAACCCATCCCGGCGGCGAGCGGCCGGCGGTCGCGCTGGCCGGACCCATCGATATCAACCAGAAACGTGCGGGCGTTCTCGCCATCATCATCGAGCTTACGCGCGTATCGAATTTCCTCTCGCAGCTTACGGTCGGAAAGTCGGCCGGCGCGTTCATCCTCGACCGCGACGGCTCCGCAATCGCAGCCCCCGATGCCGAGGCCGACGAACTCAATGCCTTAAAGACCAGTCACCCGCTGTTTCCGGTCGCGGTCGGCGCGATCCGGCAAGCAGGCTCCAGCTACAATACCGAAAAGGGCCAGGCCTTTCACGTCAGCTTGACTCGGGACGGCAAGGCCTATGAAGCGGTGCTGACCCCGATCTCATTTCCGGGCTGGTCGCTCGTCACCGTGGTGCCCGAGTCGGAATTCCTCGGACCGGTGCAGGACACGATCCGCAAATTGCTCATCGGGCTCGCGGTCCTTATCGTCATTGCGGGGTTATTGTCGGCTTGGCTCGCCCAGCGCCTGGTCGCGGCCCCGCTGATCAAGGTCGTCAACGAGGTCAGGCGTGTCGAGCGTTTCGACCTCGACAGGGTCGAGCGGCATTCCTCGCAACTGACCGAGATCGAGAACCTGTCGTCTGCGATCGCCGATATGGCGCTGGGGCTCGCCGCGTTCAGGAAATATATTCCCGCCGATCTCGTGAAGCGTCTGATCAACGACGGAACCGGGGCGCGGCTGGGGGGTGTGGTACGGCCGATGAGCGTGATGTTCGTCGATCTGGCTGGCTTTACCGGAATGTCGGAGCGACTGGGCGACCGGGTTATTCCGCTGCTATCGCGCTATTTCGATGCGGTATCGGCCGAGGTGCAGCGCCATGGCGGGACCATCGACAAATTCATCGGCGATGCGGTGATGGCGTTTTGGGGCGCGCCCGCATTGAACCCCGGTCATGCCGTCGACTGCTGCCGGGCGGCACTTGCATGTCAGCGCGCCGTTCAGGAGTTGGGCCTGGTCGACGATCAAGGCCGGGCCGTGAAAATCCGCATCGGCATCAACTCCGGCGACATGCTGGTGGGCAATATCGGATCGGAGGTTCGGCTCAATTATACCGTGATCGGCGATGCGGTGAACGTTGCAAGCCGCCTTGAAAGCACCAACAAGCTTTACGGGTCTGAGATCATGATCGGTCCCGAAACGCGCCGTTTGGCGGGCGATCGCATTTCCGTGCGCGAGCTGGATCGCCTGGCCGTCTATGGGCGTGCGGGCGGTTTACAAATCTACGAATTGCTGGACATGGCCAAAGAACATGCCGAAAACTCCGACTGGGTCAGGCTTTATGAATCCGGTCTTGCGTCCTATCGCGCGCGCGACTTCACCACGGCCATTCACGCTTTCGAGAACGTGATAGGCTTGCGGAAACAGGATCAGGCTTCGTTGCTGATGATCGAGCGCTGCACGCGAGCGGTGGCGGCTCCCGACGGCGAGGATTGGGACGACACGGCCATAGCCCTCACGAAATAGACCCGCACGCCCTGAGGCGCGCGGGAGGATTCGGTGCGGCAGTTGGGTCGGGATTACAGCGGCTTGATCTCTACCTTGCGGAACTTGACCACACCCTTGTCGTTCGCGACCCCCTTGTCGTCCTTGTTGCCCAAGCCGTGCTGCAGGGCAATCCGACCGTTCGCGAGCTTGGCGTCCTGCACACCATCGACGGTCTTTTGGCCGTTGAGGACGACAGTGAGAGCGGGACCCTTCGCCGTGATCTCATAGACGTTCCACTTGCCGCCGGCCCTTGGCATTGGATCGACCTTGGCGACGTTGACGATGGCACCCGTGCCGTAGCTAGGATCGGGGCGCATATCCCAGATATTGACCTCATACGCATTCTCGGCCGTTACCTTCTCGGGATCGGCGCAGCGAATGAAGATGCCGCTGTTGGAATCGGGCTCGACCCAGAATTCTGCCCGGATCTGATAATCGCCATAGCTGTTCTTGGAGACGAGAAAGCCATTCCCCTTGTCGGCCACGATGGCGCCATCCTCGACCCGCCAATTGGCGTCACCGATCTTGTTGAAATTATCGAGGGTCTTGCCGTCGAACAGCGTAACCCATCCGGCCTCGCTGGACGCCTGTGGCGAATACGAGAGCGCGGCGAAACCCACGAGGAGCAATGCGATGGCGGACCGGCGATTCATGAAGATATCCTCCCAATTGATTGTTGTTCTTGATGCGGGCCTTGCTGAGGTCCCACCGTTTCGATCGCCAAGATGATAGCAGGCGGCGCGTTCCCCGGGAAGCCGGCGAAGGTACCGCGGCGATTGCACTTATCGGCCTCCAACCGGCGGGGTGCCATGGGTATGAAACGACTCGATGGTCTTCAGGCCCCATGCCTGACCCTTCTTGCGCTCGTCCTCGGTCCACACGATCGGCTTCCAGTCCGGCGCCAGAATGAGGCGGGCGCCGGCATTGGCGACCTCGACCCGGTTG
>DASQOU010000195.1:0-20701 GCA_035644295.1 Bradyrhizobium sp. | reverse complement strand
CCTTTTTGGCGTTGGATTTGATCACGGTCTGGCCGATCGAGACCTGCCCGTCGCCGCCGATCACCACCTTGCCGCCCTTGCGGACCGTCAAAATGGTGGTGCCGTGCCAGACCGGCGTCTCATTTGGTGATGCTTGCATGGGATACCTCGCCTCCCGCCAGATTTAGGGATTTCCCCGTGGGTTACAATCGGTGCCCTCTGATGGCGGATTCCGGTCACCATAGGCCGAAGTTCATCCTGATCGGGACCTCCCGCAGTAGCGAAGGCGGGATCAGCCTGTTAAAAGGGCGCGTTTTCGGCCAAGGGCCCGGCGAGGGCCGGTCAAGGGAAAGCCCATTTCATGCGCAATGCCACCATCAAGCGCAAGACCAAGGAGACCGACATCGAGGTTACGGTGAACCTCGACGGCACCGGCGTATCCAGCGTCGCGACCGGGATCGGTTTCTTCGACCACATGCTTGATCTGCTGGCCCGGCATTCTCGCATCGATATTTCCGTGAAGGCGGCCGGCGATCTTCATATCGATCACCACCACACCACTGAAGATGTCGGCATTGCGCTCGGACAGGCGGTGAAGCAGGCGCTCGGCAACATGGCGGGTATCACCCGCTATGCCTCGATCCATATGCCGATGGACGAGACGTTGTCGCGTGTCGTGATCGACATTTCCGGCCGGCCGGTCTTGGTGTTCAAGGTCGAGTTTCCGCGCGACAAGGTCGGGCAATTCGACACCGAGCTGGTTCGCGAATGGTTCAACGCTTTTGCCATCAATGCCGGCGTGACTTTGCACGTCGAGACCCTATATGGCGAGAACAGCCATCATATCGCCGAGTCCTGCTTCAAGGGTCTGGCGAGGGCGCTGCGGGCCGCGGTCGCGATTGATCCGCGGGCCGCGGGCGAAGTGCCATCCACCAAGGGTCAGCTCGGCGGCTGATTTTGTTCTCGGCGGAGAGTAATCATGCCGGTTTACACAGTCCATGCTCCGGTGACCAACAGCGCGGATTTGCGCGCCACCGATCGCTTCACCTTCGTTCGCGATGGCTTTCATGTCTGGGCCGCGGTTTTCGGCGTGCTGTGGCTCGCCTGGCATCGTCTGTGGCTGGCGCTAATCGGCTGGATCGTCCTGATCGTTGCCATCGATGTTGGGCTGGTTCGCCTTGGCGTGGCCGGGGCGTCGATCTTTCTCGTAGATAGCTTGCTCGCGCTGCTGTTGGGATTTGAAGCCGCAAGCCTTGAGCGCTGGACCCTGTCGCGGCGCAATTGGCGCCAGATCGACATTGTGGTCGCCGATGACGGGGAGGCGGCGGAGCGGCGATTTTTCGATCGCTGGGCCGCCAAACTACGCGGGTCGAGCAATGATCAACCGGCGGTCGATCGCGGCGCCCCGCCGCCGACGCGAGATCTTCCAGGCCAGCCGTTTTCGCGGCCGCCGCCGCTGCCTCGAGACGAGATCATCGGCTTGTTTCCAGAGCCGGGAGCATCCCGTTGAGCGTTGCGATCATCGATTATGGCTCCGGCAATCTGCATTCGGCCGCGAAAGCGTTCGAGCGCGCCAGCCGCAGCATGAATGCTCCGGACAAGATCGTGGTGACCCGCGATCCGGAAGTGGTGTTTCGCGCCGATCGCATTGTGCTGCCGGGAGTAGGAGCCTTCGCCGATTGCCGCCGTGGCCTCGACGCGCTTGACGGCATGATCGAGGCGATGACGGAAGCCGTGCGCAACAAGGCGCGGCCGTTTTTCGGCATCTGCGTCGGCATGCAGCTGATGGCGACGCGCGGCAAGGAACACGTCACCACCGACGGCTTCAACTGGATCGCCGGCGATGTCGAAAAGATTTCGCCGCGCGAGGAGAATCTGAAAATTCCGCACATGGGTTGGAATACGCTCGATATGGTCAGGGAACACCCGGTGCTTGAGCGCCTGGCCCTGGGACCGAAAGGCCGCCACGCTTATTTCGTGCACTCCTACCACCTCAACGCGACCAATGAGGCGGACGTGCTGGCGCGCGCCGATTACGGCGGGCCGGTGACGGCGATGGTCGCCAAAGACACTACCATCGGTACGCAATTTCACCCGGAGAAGAGCCAGCGTTTCGGGCTGGCCCTGATTTCCAACTTCTTGAAATGGAAGCCGTGATTCTATTCCCCGCCATCGACCTGAAGAACGGCCAGTGCGTGCGCCTTGAACAGGGCGACATGGCGCGCGCGACCGTGTTCGACGTCGATCCCGCGGCGCAGGCGGCGAGCTTCGCCGCGCAAGGGTTCGAATATCTGCACGTGGTCGATCTCGACGGCGCCTTTGCTGGCAAGCCGATGAACGCGCATGCGGTCGAGGCAATGCTCAGCGTGGTTACCGTGCCGGTGCAACTTGGCGGCGGCATCCGTGATTTGAAAACAGTCGAGGCGTGGCTCGCAAAGGGCGTGGCCCGGGTGATCGTCGGCACAGCGGCGGTGCGTGATCCTGAGCTTGTGAAAAGCGCGGCGAAGCGATTCCCCGGCCGTGTCGCCGTGGGCCTGGATGCGCGCGACGGCACGGTCGCCGTCCAAGGCTGGGCCGAGACATCAGAGATAAAGGCGCTCGATATCGCCCAGCGCTTCGAGGATGCCGGCGTAGCCGCGATCATCTTCACCGACATTGCCCGGGACGGCCTGC
Organism: Bradyrhizobium sp.; assembly: GCA_035644295.1. Lineage (GTDB taxonomy): Bacteria > Pseudomonadota > Alphaproteobacteria > Rhizobiales > Xanthobacteraceae > Bradyrhizobium. The sequence continues at coordinate 18,049 of DASQOU010000195.1, read as the reverse complement.
TGAAAGGCCTCAACCTCGACGTCACCATCGCACTCGCCGAACGCATCTCGATCCCGGTGGTCGCTTCTGGCGGTTTTGCCTCTATCGAAGACGTGAAGGCGCTGCTTGCCCCGCGAGCCAAGAAACTCGCCGGCGCGATCGCGGGCCGTGCGCTCTATGACGGCCGTCTTGATCCAACCGCCGCATTGGCGCTGATCCGCAACGCGCGGGCGGCGGCCTAGCGCATGATCCGGAAAAGTGGGAACCGGGTTTCCGAAATGATCATGCGCCAATAGAGAGACGTAGGAGTTTCGCCATGTTCAAGGTGCGCGTGATCCCCTGTCTCGACGTCAAGGACGGCCGGGTGGTGAAGGGCGTCAACTTCGTCGATTTGCGCGATGCCGGCGATCCCGTGGAAGCGGCGATCGCCTACGACGCCGCCGGCGCCGATGAGCTGTGCTTTCTGGATATTACGGCGACCCATGAAAATCGCGGCATCATGCTGGATGTGGTCCGGCGCACCGCAGAGGCCTGCTTCATGCCGCTGACGGTCGGTGGCGGCGTCCGCACGGTCGACGATATCAAAACCCTGTTGCGGTCCGGCGCCGATAAAGTTTCGATCAACTCTGCCGCCGTCAGCCGCCGCGAATTCGTCAAGGAAGCTGCTGAAAAATTCGGCGATCAGTGTATCGTGGTGGCGATCGACGCCAAACGGGTGAAGCGCGGCGGCGGATCGGACCGCTGGGAAATCTTTACCCATGGCGGGCGCAACTCCACCGGCATCGACGCCATCGAATATGCCCAGGAGGTGGTCTCGCTCGGCGCCGGAGAAATCCTGCTGACCTCGATGGACCGTGACGGCACAAGGCAAGGCTTTGACCTGCCCCTGACCCAGGCAGTGGCCGACAGTATCTCCGTCCCGGTGATCGCCTCCGGCGGCGTCGGCAATCTCGACCATCTGGTGGATGGCATCCGCGAGGGACATGCGACCGCTGTGCTGGCGGCCTCGATCTTCCATTTTGGTGAATTTACCATACGTGAGGCAAAGGATCATATGGTCCGTGCCGGGCTGCCGATGCGGCAGGATCCCTGACGACTATTTGTGACGGAAGTGCTACATCCCGTTGGGGATCGCGTCCTTATCCTGTTTGGCGCGCATGCTGAGTTGAGTTGATGTCACGTTTCACGATTCATGACCTCGTCGCCATCATCGATACCCGCGCGGCGTCGGGCGGAGAGGCGTCCTATACGCGCAAGCTCCTGGACAAGGGGTCGGAACACTGCGCCAAGAAGTTCGGCGAAGAGGCGGTGGAAACCGTGATCGCTGCGATCGAGAACGACCGCGACCATCTGATCGCCGAAAGCGCCGATCTGCTGTTTCACCTGCTGGTGCTTTTAAAATCACGCGGCGTGGAGCTCGAGGAAGTCGAGGCGACACTGGGGCAGCGTACGATAATGTCTGGACTCGAGGAAAAGGCGGCGCGCAAGCGCGACTAGAGGCAGCGTCATGGATATTCGTGCACCGGAACAGCAGTACAATCCCTACCGGATATTCTCCCGGGAGCAATGGGCGCGTCTGCGCGACGACACGCCGATGACGCTGGAGCCCGGCGAATTCGAGCGGCTGCGTTCGATGCACGATCGCCTCGACCTGAAAGAAGTCGAGGACATTTTCCTGCCGCTGTCCCGGCTGCTGTCGATCTACGTCGATGCAACCCACCGACTCTATCAGGCACAACGCCAGTTCCTCGGCATCCGGGATCGCAAGGTGCCCTATATCATCGGCGTCGCTGGATCGGTGGCCGTGGGCAAATCGACCACCGCACGCGTGCTGAAGGCGCTGTTGGCGCGCTGGTCGCCGCGGCCCAGGGTCGACCTCGTAACGACCGACGGGTTTCTGTTTCCCAATGCGGTGCTGGAGCGGCAAGGCCTGATGCAGAAGAAGGGCTTTCCCGAAAGCTACGACCTGCCGACGCTGCTGGCGTTCCTCAGCGACATCAAGGCGGGGCGGCGGCCGGTGCGTGCGCCGGTCTATTCGCATTTGACCTATGACATCGTCCCGAACGAGTGGGTCGAGATCGACCGGCCGGACATCTTGATCGTCGAGGGCGTCAACGTTCTGCAGACCGGCCGGCTGCCGCGCGACGGCAAGGCCGTTCCGGTCGTCTCCGACTTTTTCGACTTCTCGGTTTATATCGACGCCGAAGAGTCGGTGCTGCGCGACTGGTATGTGCGGCGTTTTCTTGCCTTGCGCGATACCGCGTTCACGGATCCCAGATCCTACTTTCATCGCTATGCCGTGTTGTCGGACGAAGAGGCCGCCGCAACGGCGCTGGCGATCTGGGAGCGCACCAACCTCGCCAATCTCGAGGACAATATCCTGCCGACCAGACCGCGCGCGACGCTGATCCTGAAGAAAGGCGCCGACCACGTCGTCGAAACCGTGGCGCTGCGACGGCTTTGAATTTTTCAACGCCCTTTGAATTCGAGCAATCTCTGACATACCGCGCAAGATCTGGGGCGCGACGGCTTATTTCAAGGCAAGCGGCTTTTCCTCGTCGAGGAATCCCATCAGCTCATGGAAGAATTGCATGCGGTTCTTTTCCAGCATCACCGTGTGCGTTCCCTCGCTGAGCTCGATCAGCCGCTTATACGGCGTGTTCTTCATCTGCGCGAAATAGCCTTGCGCCAGATAACTCGGAAGGTCCGCGTCCCACTCGGCATGAAGCAGCAGCGTTGGCACCGTTATCTTGCCGGGATCGTACAGCGCTTTGCCTGCACTCCAGTAGTTCGCACCATCCTCGACGACCCCGTTGGGTGCGCGCAGCATAGGCGGATTCTGTTTCGATGATTCGGGATCGCTTGCCCAGGTCGCGGTGGCCCAGGCGTCGAACACGCCGGGCGGGATCAAATCTGCCTGCTTGTTTTCGGGGACTCCTTTCAACCAGCGGGCTTTGGCTGCGTCCTTGGAAACCAGCCGGTAAGCGCCAAGCGGCGGCGCATTGGCGGCCGCTTGTGCGGGCGGTTCGTTGCGAATCCACTGCGGGGCGTAGAGGACGAGGCGGTTGACCTGGTCATTGTGCTCGCTGGTGTAGAGCCCTGCAATCGAGGTGCCCCACGACCAGCCCATGACGTTGATCTTGGAAACCTTGCGCTTGCGAAGGACGTAATCGACCGCCGCGCCCAGATCGTGAGCGGCGACCTTTGTCGACACGATCGGCTTGTTTGCTTCCGGCGGCTGGCTCATTTCGGCAGGCCGGGTCGAGCGGCCGTAGCCCCTGACGTCGACGAGGTAGACGTCGTAACCCCGCGCGGCAATCAAATCCATCATCGAGACGCCCTCGATCGGCAGATCGAACGCGGTCTCCGCCGGATAGGTGGCGCCGTGCACAAATAACAAAATCTTGTCCGGCGAGGTTTCCTTGCCGGAGGGATGCTTGTTGCGCACGAACAATTGCACTCCCGCATCGCCCGACGGGATCATGGTGTCAGTTGTTTCCAGCTTTGGCTCCTTGGCCTGTGCAGAGGCGCCCGCAAAAAAACCTGCCATCAGGCAGGCCAAGGATACTTGCAAAAAGGATACCTGCAAAAACCTGTTGGTCATCAAGATCCTCCCGGGGACGTTTGTTTTTTGCGGTCACTTATCGGCGAACCGACGATCCGTACGCGTACACGCGGCTTGCCCGTATGCTCAGTGGAATCACCCGATGCGTCAAGGGGCAGTCCCGAGAGGAATGTCTGCAATGCTTCAGGCTGCGAGATGCGCCGCAGCGGCAAGGCCGGCCAACGCATCGGCGAGCTTGTCGCGATCGAGCGGCTTGATCAGGAAGCCGTCCATTCCCGCCTCGAAACAGGCGTAGCGATCCTCCACCAGCGTATTCGCCGTCAAGGCAAGGATCGGGGTCTGGCGGCCGGGCTGTGCAGCTTCGCGGGCGCGGATGCGCTTGGTGGTTTCAATGCCGTCGAGCTGCGGCATCTGGATGTCCATCAGGACCAGATCATAGGGCGTTCCGGCGGATTGCGCCGCTTGCCAGGATTCCAGCGCCTCTTCGCCATTGGTGGCAATGACGGCCTGATGGCCCAGTCGAGTAAGCAGCGAGCGCATCAGAAGTGCGTTTATCTCGTTGTCTTCCGCCACCAGCACCGTAAGGCCTCGCGTCGCTGCGACCGGCGGCTTCTCGGCGTGCTCGGGCGGCTCGATCAAGGCATCGGAGGCCACGTCCGGCGTGGAGATTTCCGGCGCCATCGTCAGCCGGGCCGCGAGCGACGCCGCGCGCAATGGTTTCACCAGATAGCCGGTCAAGGCCGAGGAGGCCGAGGAGGACCGAAGTTCATGCCGTGTCGCCGGCGTGAACAGCACGATCCGCTGCGGCGCGTGGGGGCGTGCTGCCGCCGCCAGCGATTCGACTTCTTCCGCGCCCAAGGCGTGGTCGAGCAAAACCGCATGCCAGGCCCGCTCGGGCAGCAACGCCCGCGCCACTGCGATATCCGAAACCACGCAGGTCTGGCCGCCCCAGCGCTGCAGCCGCCGCGCGATCAGCGAGGCCTCGATGCTGTGGGGTGCCGCCAGCATGATGGACTTGCCATCGAGATCCGGTGCAGCAAATACCCGCCGTCCGCTGGCGTCGGACGCTGCCAGCGGGATCGACACCTCGAAGGTCGATCCGACGCCGGGCTTGCTCTCTAGCGTGATGCGGCCGCCCATTCGCTTGACGATGCGCTCGGAAATGCTCAGTCCAAGGCCGGTGCCGCCGTAGCTCCGGGCGATTTTCTCGTCGGCCTGTTCGAACTCGCGGAAAATCCGCTTCTGGGCTTCGGGTGCGATGCCGATGCCGGTGTCGCGCACCAGAAAGCTGATTTCGTTGGGCCAGATGCCGGGCTCGACGATCAGTGACACGCCGCCGGTTGAGGTAAATTTGATCGCATTGCCGGCGAGATTGAGCAGCACCTGGCGCAGCCGCGCCGCGTCGCCTGTCACTTCCGCCGGCAACCGCTCGTCGATATAGGCGGCGATTTCGAGTTTTCGCGCCTGCGCCCGCGGCGCCAGCAGTTCGGTGATGTCCTCGATCAGCGGGGCGAGCGCAAACGGACGATGTTCGAGATCGACCTTGCCGGCCTCGATCTTGGAGTAATCCAACAGCTCCTCGATCAGCGCCAGCAGCGCGTCGCCGGAGGTCTTTACCGCCTTGGCATAGGTCATCTGCTCCGGCGTCAGCGGCGTCTCCAATAGCAACCCGCTCATGCCGATGATGCCGTTCAGCGGCGTGCGGATTTCGTGGCTGGCCATCGCGAGAAAGCGCGACTTGGCGCGGTTGGCGGCGTCAGCCTGGTCGCGGGCTTCGGCGAGTGCGCGTTCGCTCTCGGTGCGATCGGTGACGTCGCGGCCGACGCTCTGCATTTCGGCAGGCGCGCCTGCATCGGATCGAACCAGACCTTCGCGCCAGGCGATCCAGCGCGGCCCGACCGCGGTCGCGATCTTCTGGTCGTGAATTCGTGTGCCGTTAGACTCAAGGGCGGTGTCGCCTTGCTCCAGCACGGTGAGCGCAAAGCGGCTGCTGATCAAGGCGCTGCGCGGTTGCCGGGCAAGCTCGCAGTAGGCGTCGTTGACGAAGGTGATGGCGCCTTCGGCATCGCGCAGCACGATCAGGTCGCCTTGCGATTCGAACAGGCTGCGGGCGCGTTCTTCGGCTTCCTTCAATTCCCAATTGCGGTCGGCCAGCGTTTCGTTATGCAGCGCGATCTTGCGCAGTTTCTTGTGCAGGAAACGCAGCCGCATGCTCAGCATGGCGAGCCCGGCGCAGGCGATCGCGAACAGGAAGCTGGCGCCGATCGCAAAGGCGTTGGGGTCGTAGCCGGAATTTTCAGATCGGCTGCCGGTGATGAACCCATATGCGCCGCCGAAGGCGGCGGAGAAGATCATGAACGAGCGAACCGAGAGGATGATCCAGGGATGCCGCCGCGAGAACCGGCGTATGTGCAACTTGATCCGAAGAATCCGCCCCATCGCCATCGCCGGCCACCCTGAAGGTCACATCGCGTTTGTTTGGCGCGGCCGGCATTGGAAGGTTGCCCCGCGCGTGATTTGCTTGACGACGAAGATGCCGTGGCGACCTTGCGAAGTGCTTGAGGTCGGACGACGTCTGCGCGGTCCGGTGAGAACAGGGTTAATAAATCCTCAAATGTTCAGAGTGACGCGGCTTGCTGGGCGCGGTGCCCGGCGCCGCCGGCGCCGACGACAAGTGCGGCCGCATCGCGCACCGAAAAGGTCCTTGACCTGACATAGATCCGGTAATCGGCGGGACCGTCATGCGAAAGATAAATCATGGGCGCGTCGCCAACGGCATATTCGGAGACCGCCACAAAGCATGGCGCGGCGTTGGCCTTGCAGGCGCCCGGCTCGGCAATCTCGGCGTCGTCGACCACCACGAAGTCGGCGGCCTCAGCGCTATCGGAGATCTGGACCCGCACGGTCGCGGCCGCGGGGTCGTCGGTGAACGCGACATGAAGATCGGCACGCCAGGGCAAGTCGGCGATCTCTATCGTGGTGTCGGCGGTCGCGATGCAGAGATGCGAGCCCGGCAAAAGCCCGCCGCGCGCGAAAGCGGCGATGAGGATCAGTGGAATGGCCGAGGCCAGAATCTTGAAACGCAACATGATACGCCGCTCACTCATTCCACGCCCTCTGATGGCGAAGGGCTTATGGTTGGCAGAGTGTAAACAAAACTCGTTACCGGCGAGTTGACGTGGTGGCGCAATCTCCCGCTGTCGTCTCCCCTATGCGCGTCGGAATTTCAAACCAGAACTCAAATTGGTTTGAGCTCGTCATTGCCGGGCCCTGACCCGGCAATCCATCCTCTTCGGAAGAACTTATTGCGAAGATGATGGATGCCCGGATCCCGTCTACGCCAACCGCCTTCGTCCGAAGGCGGACTTCGGCGGTCAGGAGGCTTCGCCGGGCTCTCGGTGTCAGGCCGCCGAAGCTTCGTAGCGAAGGCGGCAAGTCCGGGCATGACGAGTTTGTTTGCGGGCACGCCAACAAATTTCAAACAGCCCGCGTGGCCGACAGCCACAGCTTCGCGATCTCGCCGCGCATGCGCTCGAGTTTTGCCGCTAACATTCCGCCTTCTGAAATCAGAGGGCGCAGGGAATGCCGGGCGCTCGTTGCGCCCGCAGCCTCGCGTGCGAAAAATAAAAAAGCACACGAGCATAGTCACCACGGTCACACCGGAATCACCCGGCATTCCCTACGCAATGGTTTTAACGGTTTCCTTCGCGCTCTCCCGGGTGACCGGGCTTGTTTGCCACCCTCGCCGGCGGAGTCGTCTCCACCGGCTTGACGCCAGCGTCGGGGCGTCAGGACCACACGACTTCGCCGTCCGCGGGACGACGTCGTTCGTCGCCGACATCGCCCGCGTCCATCGCATCCCGCACCCAACGTCGTGACGATGCGCAACGCCCCTCTTGGTGGGCACGGGATAGATGGAATCTGTCGCTGATTTGGGGTTCAGATCAAGGATGCCGCCCCGCGGCGAATTGGCACGACGGGCAAATCACTCCTTCGGTGCGGCGTCAACATTGTCGCGGTCAACCTGCATCCTACGCCGCACGCCTGATGTCCTCGGCCGGCGTGCGGGTAACGCGCAGCACGCGATAATAGCCAAACATGCCTCCGAACCGGCACGGTGCTTGACAGCGTCCAGCTTTATGCTATTTCTGAAGTAACAGAAATGTCGGAAACAAATGAATCTTTCACCCGTCACCGAAAAGTTCGTTTTGCACTGGGGCGAGATGGGAACCCGCTGGGGCATAAGTCGCACCGTGGCGCAGATTCATGCCCTGCTCTACCTCTCAGAGCGCGCGCTCAATGCCGAGGAAATCGTCGATACGCTCTCTGTGGCGCGCTCCAACGTCAGCACCGGCCTGAAGGAGTTGCAGGGCTGGGGTCTCGTCAAGGTAATGCATGTGATGGGCGATCGCCGCGATCATTTCGTGGCACTGCAGGACATCACCGATTTGTTCCGGGTCATCGTCGAGGAGCGCAAGCGTCGGGAGATCGATCCGACCCTGGCGTTGCTGCGGGAATGCGTGAATGAGTTCGATCCCAAAACGGAGCCGTTCGTGCGGCAGAAGATCAGGACGACTCTGGATTTTCTCGAGCTGCTGAACAGATGGCATGACGAAATGAAGGGCATGCCGGTCCCTCTGCTGGTGACGCTTTTGCGTATGGGAGGAAAGGTGCAAAAGTTTTTACGAAAGGCCGCCTGAGGGCGTGCCGCAAAGGAGGCCAGGAGATGATGAAGCTCGAGCAAAACAAGGCGATTGTCCGCGACTACCTGAATGAAATCGTGAACAAGGGAAACATGGCCGTATTCGACAGCTATTTCTCCGAGGATGTTGTGTTCAACAATTTCAGGGGTTTCAGACAACAATATCTTGCCCGCATGCAGGCCATCCGCAGCGCCTTCCCCGACCACCATCTCTCGGTGGAGGACCAGATTGCCGAAGGCGATAAAGTGGTGACCCGAGTGACCTTTCACGGGACACATCAGGGCCAGTTTAACGGCATCGCTCCGACGGGAAAGCAGGTGAAATGGTCGGGGATCGCCATGGATCGGATTGCCGACGGGAAGGTCGTCGAAATGTGGCATGTGCAGAACACAACGGGATTGCTGCAACAGCTTGGCGCGGTGACGCCAACGGCGTCAAAAAAATAGCGTGGCGGGATCAAGATCGCATGAGCCCGACCGAACGGGGAGAAATACGATAAATCGGCGTAACGGTCTCAGTATTTCAGCGATCATCGCGTCCCAAGACGCCTGCCGCGGCGGCGTATTAGGGTTGAGCGCGGCATCGCTTCATCGCCTTTTGCTCGTCATCCCCGCGCTGTGCGCATTGGCTTATCCGTCACTGTTGAGTTTGCTGTCCGCCGGCCTTGTGCTGGTGCACGGGCCGGCCTCGCCGAACGGCGTGATTGTTTGGATCACTGTCATCGGGTCCCTGACACTGGCACTGGCGGTAATGCTGGTCAGCTTTGTCTTTGGAGTAGCGCTCGGATCACCGCAAGTCGGGAGCCCCGAGGGCGGACATGCCAGAAGCGTTGCCCATCTGGCGTTTGCCACGCCTTCACTTTATGTGGGATTCGAAAATGTTGCTGGCGTGCTGCACGCGCCTTCAGCGGGGCCAATTGCTTGGTCAATCTTTTGGGCGTCGGTGGCGATAATGTTCCTGCTAAGCCCCAGGTCATCGCCGATAGCTGTTGCCATGACGCCCGTCGGACATCGCCGGCTAGGCCTTGCCCATGGCGTTTCCGCCAGCGCGATACTGCTACTGTTCGTCGGGCCTCACATTGTGAATCATGTGGCTGGCTTCTGGAACGGACCGGTACACATCGAAATAATGAACGCCGTGCGCCGCGTCTATCGCGACGACATTGTCCAACCGATATTGCTGGCGTTGATCGGTTTTCAGATTCTAAGTGGCACCGCGCTGGCGCGGCGGCGGATGAGAATGCCGAGCGATTTCCTCGGTACCGTGCAGACCATGAGCGGTGCATACGTCGGCGTTTATTTTCTCGCCCATATGACGGCGGTGTTTGCCGCGCGCTATGCTGGCACTAACACGAATTGGACTTGGTTGACTCGCCCCAACGATAGCATGCTGGTTAGTCTTTCCAACCTCCGCCTGATTGCACATTATTGGGTGGGGCCCATCGCAATTTTCACCCACGTTGCCTGTGGCCTGAGAATGGTCTTGCTGCAACACGATATTTCACCGGCGACGGCCGATCGCCTCGCACTGGCCCTCATCATTGTGGGAGTCGTTGCCTCCAGCGTCATTCTGGTCGCGCTGCTCAACGTCCACATCGCTTGAGAATGCTAATCCACCGAGCCCCTTCCTGATCGCCACCTCGGGCGTCCCAAGATTGTATCGAGACCGCATGAGCCCGCCGAACCGAACCTGGATCCGCTTCAAGCCGCACGCCGCACATCGTCGGCGAGCGCGCGATACGACAAGGCTTCGGCGAGATGCAGCCTCGTGATCTTCTCGGCACCATCGAGATCGGCCAGCGTGCGCGCGACGCGCAGCACGCGATGATAGCCGCGCGCCGATAGCCGCATGGTCTCGGACGCGTCACGCAACAGCTTCAGCCCCTGCGCGTCCGGCTGGGCGATGGTCTCGAGCACCGAGGCCGGCGCTTCGGCGTTGGTGCGGATGTTCGGAAGTCCGATTGTCGCGTAGCGCGCGGCTTGCACGTCGCGCGCCGCGGCGACGCGGGCGGCGACTTCCGCCGATCCCTCGGCTGCTGGCGGCAGGATCAAATCGGCGGCGCTCACCGCGGGCACTTCGATGCGTAAATCGATGCGGTCCATCAGCGGGCCCGAGATGCGCGCCTGATAATCGGAGGTGCAGCGGTCGATCCGTCCGCGCTTGCAGGAAAAGCCGGGTTCATAGGCGTGGCCGCAGCGGCAGGGATTCATCGCTGCGACCAGCATGAAACGCGCCGGATAGGTGACGCGGTGATTGGCGCGGGAGACCGCGACCTCGCCGTTTTCGAGCGGCTGGCGCAGTGAATCCAGCACGCGCGGATCGAACTCCGGCAATTCGTCGAGGAACAACACGCCCTGATGCGCCAGTGAAATCTCGCCGGGCTTGGCGCGCTGGCCGCCGCCGGTCAGCGCCGCCATGCTGGCGGAATGATGCGGGCTGCGGAACGGCCGCCGCGCGGTCAGCGCGCCGTCGCGGATTTCGCCCGCTACCGAAGCGATCATCGAGACTTCGAGCAGTTCGGATGGCGACAGCGGCGGCAGGATCGAGGGTAGGCGCGCTGCCAGCATCGACTTGCCGGCGCCAGGCGAGCCCATCATCAAAAGGTGGTGTCCGCCGGCCGCAGCGATCTCGAGCGCGCGTTTGGCACTCTCCTGGCCCTTGATGTCGCGCAGATCGAGTTGCGTTGTTTCCGGCGCGTGCACCTTCGGCGAGGGCCGCGACAGCACCTGCGTGCCCCTGAAATGATTGGCGATCTGGATCAGCGAATTGGCCGCCACGATCTGGATATCCGGGCTCGCCCAAGCCGCCTCCGCGCCGCAAGCGGCCGGGCAGATCAGGCCCTCCTCGCGTGAATTGGCGCCGATCGCCGCCGGCAGCACGCCCGCAACTGGCGCGATCGATCCATCGAGGCCGAGCTCGCCCAATACCGTGAAGCCGCTCAATGCGTCCGGCGGGATCGCACCGATCGCGGCCATCAGGCCCAGCGCGATCGGCAGATCGTAATGGCTGCCTTCCTTCGGCAAGTCCGCGGGCGCGAGATTGACGGTGATTCGCCGCGCGGGAAGCGCCAGCCCCGAGGCGATCAGCGCCGATCGAACGCGTTCGCGCGCCTCCGACACCGCCTTGTCGGGCAAGCCAACGATCGCGAAAGCCGGCAACCCCGGCGCGACCTGCACCTGCACGTCGACCGCGCGGGCCTCGATCCCCTCAAAGGCAACGGTGGAAACACGTTGAACCATTCAGCCCCTCTCCCGCAATCCAGGGTAGCGGAAGGCGGGGCAAAGGGCAAGAACATTAAGGGAACGAGCATAGGGTCGTCGCCAAAAGCAGCGAGGGAGCACTGCCGATGGCTCCGGCCAGCAAGAGAAGCCAAAAAAGCCCGGATCACTTTCCGGGCTTTTGTCCTAAGCCGCCGCTTCGGCCATCATTTTTTTGGCGGCTTGCGTGAGGAGTCCCGATCTCGTGTAGCCGTGAGCTTCGGCATATTTGTCGATCTGCTCCAGAATATCTTCGGGCAAAGTGACGTTGACGCGAACGGCTTTTGGTTGGCCGTTCTTCACGGAAACCAGAATAGCCACGCCGGATCGATTGTCCGGATCGGACATAACTTCTTCCAAGGCTAAAGGCTCGGGGATGGTTTCGCCGTCCTCTACGAGGCCTTCGATATGGAAAGTAAGGGCCTCCTCAGCCATGGCGCGAGCGTCATCCAAGTTGGTGCCCGCGGTGACAACACCCGGAAAGTCCGGAAATGAAACGCCAAAGTGGCTGCCGGTGTCCTTATGGATAAGACCAATATAGTTTTGCACGGCTCTTACCTCAGCTTCAGACCTGACTGCTTTTCAATACTCTTCAAGGTGCCAATCGGGATGTCCCGTTCAGGGTGAGGAACCGTGACGCGACCCTTCTTTGTGGGATGTTTGAATTGGACATGGCTACCTTTTTGAGCCACCGGGACCCACCCATCTCCCTGAAGAGCCGAGATAATTTCTCGACTTTTCATTGTGTGTATTTATACACACAGAAGTGTGTTGTCAACACGGCGCGGGCCTCGATCCGCTCAAAGGCAACGGTGGAAACGCGTTGGACCATTCAGCCCCTCTCTCGCAATCCAGGGTAGCGGAAGGGTTTAGGGATGGCAAAGAACATTAAGGGAACAAGGGGCACCGTCTCCGGCCTTGTGGATTTGCGACCCCGACCTGTGCAACCGCAGCCAGTAGCGCGGCAGTGATTGCAAGCATCGGCGCGCAGGTTAACGTGCCTGGAGGAGTTTGATGACGTCAGACGCGCCGAGTCTGTTTCCGACCCCCAAATGGGCGCGCATACCTTCGAACAATGCGACCATATTGCGATAGCGGGAGAGCGTCGGGTGATGCGAGTTGAAGCTGCGACCCTTAAACTCTTCGAAGCGGTCCAGCTTCTCAACCAAAAACTTGGCGATGCTCATGTACTCGCCTTCACTATTGCCATCGAACCCCGGAAACTTAGGGTCTTTAGCCCATTCACCAACTTCTGAGACGACGCGGACCTTATCGATAGGGGTGAATTTCGAGTACCCATCCTCGATGAACCACCACATTTCGAGGACATCGAGGACCAAAGTAAGGGCAGCATGGCTATCCACATGGTTATGCAAAACGCCGCTTAACTCCCACGGCAGCGCCCAGAAGTGACCGCCATAGATGGCGTCTTGGATCAGACGCACAGTGTCTTGATCCTCGTCGCCTTTCTGGTTTTTGAGAACCTCGGTGAGCAGCCAGACGACGAGCTTCTCTTGGTTGTTCAACACGAAGTTCTTTTCGGAGCGAGCGCTCAAACCCTCCTCGATCAACCGCCGCACAGCTTCAGCACGGGAAGGAAGATCAGGCTGATCGCCGCGCCAGCCGTCCATCCTTTCCAATATCGACGGATCGAGACGAAGCTCGAACCGCTCAGTCTTAGGGACCATCATGCGAATCATCCCGTATACGTGCCGTAAAATACGGCTATACACCGTATATAACGTAATTATGTACGTAAGTCAACATACATTAGCGCATGGCTGGGTGGGCATAGCCATGCGAAATAAGATAGCTATTGTCATGCCTTAGGCTTAGGTGTCTCTCGCTGTCGCCTCAATAGACACAGCTTCTCGCAATCCTATCGGCGTCCAATGGACACTCTGAAGTCAGAGAAGGCCTTGGTGTCGAAGGAGCAGTGGAGCTGCGACTGCGGTAAGCCCGCCAGCGGCGGCAACGAGACCACCTAACGACGTTGGATATCGCTGGCTTTCAACTTGACTGAGCTATCAGTGATGGTGCCCCTCGTTGCGAGGGCCACTGATATGACGCGCCGGACGTGCGGTTTCGGATTTGATCGGAAGATGCCGCCGTGATCTGCATCTGCACAACCTTGTCAAGCGGCAGCGGCGCGGACGGGTGTGGGATACCGTGACAGAGCTGCGAAGCGATGACAGCGCAAACTATCGAGCCAAAGGGGTTGAGCAATTGAGAACTCCTATCTCACTGTCGATTAGGATCAGCAGGCAAGCCGCCAGCGTGCATAGGCTTGCTGCAGAATGGTGAAAATATCCGACATGCTAAGGCTCCGGGCGACAAGGTTGGAACCGGCACCACAGGCGCATTTGGTTAGTCCGGGGCTAAGAGGCCAGTCCGGACTCGGGTCTGGACTCAAATGCTAAGACGGCCCGCCTGTCGTCCCCTAAACTCACCGCGTATCGGCCAGCGCCCCACGGCAGGCGTCGGAGTTTTCGCGCGACCACTTTCCGATCGTGCAAGTCTGCAGAATCTTTTCGGCCACACAGAATCCCGCCCCATCGCTGAACGGCCGGCCGGCCCAAACGCAACCGTTGGGCGGGAGCGGAACCATTACCGGCATCGGGTCGTACAGTGGCCCCGGTGGCTGTCCCCCGAGGGGCGGCGTTTGCTGGGCGTAGGCGGAGGAAACAAGCAGAACCGTGATCAGGATCGTTCTGGTGAGCGTCATCATGACCGTCCGTCTTTGTTGATATGGCCACAGATTGCAGGACGTGGGATTACCAATGCTATTCGCATCCTTTGCGGTCATAGGTCCCGTTCGCCAACAGCGTGTCGCAGTGAGTACTGGATGTCTGCGCAATCATGATGACGATGATGATGAAAAGCAACGCCAACGCCCACTTCACGCCTCCCCCCTGGGGTTACTCGGGCGCGTTCTGGCTCGCGTAACGGGTCCGCCAAGAGATCAGGCGCCTGTTGGCACCTGTTTGGTGCGAAGGCGCTACGCAAGACAGGATGATACGGTGAAGAGTTACGAGCCGGAGTTGCAAGCAAAGGTAGCAAAGGGCTACTCCGAAGGCAAGAACATTTAGTGAACAAATGGCGGGCCGGGGCACGGGAGGCTCGCCAAAGTCCGGGGGCGGACCATCGGCCCACCCCCGGAACGATCCCGTCCTTCAAAGCACCATCGTCATCGGCTGCGGAACGTAGTGGAAGCCTTCGCCGGTCTTGACGACATGGCCGACGCCCGGCCACGGATAGTGGTAGGCCATCACGGCGATCTTGTTGGCCGCCAGCATGTCCAGCATCTTCACCCGGCTTGCGGCCGCCTGCTTCGGATCGGTGTCGTAGGAAAATTCCATCCGCGGCTTTTCCAGCAGCAAAATCGGGTGGTGGGTGAGGTCGGCGAGGTAGGCGAGGGATTTGCCCTCTGATGTGATCATGAAGATGGTGTGGCCGACGGTGTGTCCCGGCGTTGACATCGCCTGAATGCCCGGCAGGAATTCCTGGCCGTCCTTGTAGAACACGATGCGGTCGCGCACCGGCAACAGGTTCTTGCGGGCAATCGCGATGAAATCCTTCAGCGGACCGTTGTTCTTGCCCTCATCGGTCCAGAACTCGAGGTCATTCTGGGCGATGTAGTACTGCGCGTTGGGGAACAGCGGCTTGCCATTGTCGTCGACGATGCCGCCGACATGGTCGGGGTGGGCGTGCGAGAACACCACGGCGTCGATGTCTTCCGGCTTGATGCCGGCTTCCTTCATGCTCTTCTGCTGGCGCCCCGTGGTCGGGCCAAAACCTTTCGTCGAGCCGAGGCCGGTATCGAACAGCACGAGCTTGTCGCCGCTGTTGACGATCGGCGAATTCTGCTCGAGCACAATACTGGTGGGCGAGAGGAAATTATCGCTCAGCATCTTCCGCATTTCGTCTTCCGGGACGCCGGTGAAGGTGCCCTTGGGATCGCCGAGCGACAGCGGCCCGTCGGATATGACCGTCACCTCGGCATTGCCGAGATTGAGCCGGTGCCAGTATGGCGATTGCGTGCCGAGCTTGGGCGCCTTTGCCAGCGCGCCCTCGCCCATCACGGCGGTTGCGCCGAGTCCGGCGCCGAGCGCAAGCAGGGACCTTCGCGAAACATCCAGTGTCATGCGTCTTCCTCCACGGTTGATAAGATTATTCGTCGTCCGCAAGCGGACACGGCCGACAGTTATCGAAAAGCTGCGACCGCTTTTTGACATTTGGAAGGCGCGGCCGCAACCGTCAGGCGAGGCTAGCCCGAAGCCCGCTTCTTCTCAATGGCGTCCCATATTTTCGGTCCGCCGAGCCAGGCGATGGCGCGGATGCTGCGGCCGGGCCCGGTAATTCCGACAACGGAGTGATCAGCCAAGCAGGTTGCGGGGCGGCACGCGTTCGTTACAATTGCCGCCACAGGAGAACATCCGTGCGTACCGATCTTATCGTGATCATGACGACGCTGGCGCTCTATCTGGCGGTCACCGTCAGTCCCGGTCCCAATTTCGCGGTGGTCTCCCGCCTTGCCGTCTCAGGCTCGCGGCAAGCGGCCTTCGGCGCGTCCCTCGGGATCGGACTAGCTTCGATCATCTATGCCACGCTGAGCATGGCGGGCTTGGCCGTTTTGCTGAGGGAGATCGGCTGGCTTGCTCGCGGCGTTCAGTTATGCGGCGGCTGCTATCTGATCTATCTCGGTGTTAGCGCATGGGTCGGCGCCGGCGCATTGGCGGGAGCGGCCGGCCCTGCGGGCGCGCGCAGCGGCTGGTACGGCTTGCGAACCGGGTTCATCGTCGATCTATCCAACCCGAAAAGCATTGCGTTCTTCATCGGTCTCTACGCGGCAGCGGTTCCGCACGAGACGGCGCTGTGGGCCAAGGTCAGTATTGTTGCCGGCAGCTTCGCGGTCGAAACACTTTGGTATGGGTTGGTAGCTGCCATGTTTTCAACCCCTGCCGCGCTCGCGATTTACAAGCGCTTGGGCAAATGGATCGAGCGAACCATCGGCGCGTGTCTGGCGGGCTTCGGCATCAGAATGATCTTCGAGCGGCCGTAGCCGACGAATCTCACATTGCGCTTAAGAACGGATCGCAGCGGACAAGGATTTACCCCCGCTTCTTCTCGATCACGTCCCATATTTTCGCCGCCACATCGGGTCCGCCGAGCCGGGCGATGGCGCGGATGCCGGTGGGCGAGGTCACGTTGATCTCGGTGAGGTTGCCGTCGATGACGTCGATGCCGACGAACAGCAGACCGCGCGCGCGCAACGCTGGGCCCAGGCCAGCGCAGATTTCGCGCTCGCGGTCGGAAAGTTCTGTCGCCTGCGCGGCACCGCCGCGCACCATGTTGGAACGCAGATCGTCCGCCGCCGGCACGCGGTTGACCGCGCCTGCGAATTCGCCGTCGACCAGAATGATGCGCTTGTCGCCGTGTTTGACCTCGGGAAGAAAGCGCTGGATCACCCAGGGCTCTTTGAAGGTCACGGAAAACATGTCGAACAGCGAGCCGAAATTCATGTCCTGCGGCATGATGCGAAACACCGCCGCCCCGCCATGGCCGTGCAGCGGCTTCATCACCACCGCACCGTACTCGTCGCGGAACGCATTGATCTCGTCGAGGTCGCGCGAGATCAGCGTCGGCGGCATCAAATGCGGGAAATCCATCACAAACAGCTTTTCCGGCGCGTTGCGCACGCTGGCCGGGTCGTTCACCACCAGCGTCTTGGGATGCAGCCGCTCGAGCAGATGGGTCGAGGTGATGTAGGCGAGGTCGAACGGCGGATCCTGCCGCAGCAGCACCACGTCGAAGTTGGTCAGCGGCTCGCGCCGGGGCTCGCCGAGGGTGAAGTGATCGCCGGCCTCGTCGCGCACGGTCAGCACCTGCACCGGCGCCACCAGCTCCTCGCCGCGCAGCGACAGCTTGTCCGGGGTGTAATAGGAAAGGCCGTGGCCGCGCTTTTGCGCCTCCAGCAACAACGCAAAGGTCGAATCGCCGCGGATGTTGATACGCGCGATCGGGTCCATCTGGACGGCGACATTCAATTTCATAGGGGGGTCCGGGTCTCTGGAGGGGTATCTTTTCTATAGCGTTTTCAAGCGAAGTGGGTACCGGTTCGCGACAAGAAAACGCGTCAGAAAACTAAGTGCTGGCGTCGA
Source organism: Bradyrhizobium sp. (assembly GCA_035644295.1). Taxonomy (GTDB): domain Bacteria; phylum Pseudomonadota; class Alphaproteobacteria; order Rhizobiales; family Xanthobacteraceae; genus Bradyrhizobium. Next base: position 384 of record DASQOU010000195.1, on the reverse strand, counting down.
ATGCCGCTAACAGATGGCGTGGCAAATGTCTGGGCGCAATCAGGATCGCGTCAAATCGCAGGTCAAATTCTGCATGCTCGGGATGCGTCATCAGCCACCCCTGCGCGGCGTCGATGATGCGGGCCTGCTGGCGGGGTGTCACCGCATAGGCGGCGTCATCCAGGCTGGCGCGGGCCTTGACCTCGACGAATACAAGCAGATTGCGCTTCTTCGCCACCAGATCGATCTCGCCATAGGGCGTTTTGAAGCGCTTTGCGAGGATGCGGTAGCCCTTGGCCATCAGCAGTGCCGCGGCGCGGCTTTCGGCCGACAGACCCGTGCGGAAGGCCGCGACCCGGGCCGGGGAGGCGGACTTGGCCGAAGTGTCCGAAGGCGCGGCGCCGT
>DASQOU010000194.1:0-4651 GCA_035644295.1 Bradyrhizobium sp. | reverse complement strand
ATGGTGCAGTTCAAGAACGTCTTCACCGGCGTCGAAAAGCGCCCCTATGCGCGCGCCACCACCTCGCAGAAATGCGTGCGCGCCGGCGGCAAGCACAACGATCTCGACAATGTCGGCTACACCGCGCGGCATCACACGTTTTTCGAGATGCTCGGCAATTTCTCGTTCGGGGACTATTTCAAGGACCACGCCATCGAATTGGCATGGAAACTGGTGACCAAGGAATTCGGCCTGCCGAAGGACAAGCTCACGGCCACCGTCTATATCGACGACGACGAAGCGTTCGATCTCTGGAAGAAGATCGCAGGCCTACCCGAATCGCGCATCATCCGCATCGCGGGCTCCGACAATTTCTGGCAGATGGGCGACACTGGCCCGTGCGGGCCCTGTTCGGAAATCTTCTACGACCACGGCGACAAGATCTGGGGCGGCCCCCCCGGCTCGCCGGAGGCCGATGGCGACCGTTTCATCGAGATCTGGAATCTCGTGTTCATGCAGTACGAGCAGTTAGCGCCGGGGGTCCGCAACCCCTTGCCGAAACCGTCAATCGATACTGGCGCAGGCCTGGAGCGCGTCGCGGCGGTCCTGCAGGGCAAGCACGACAATTACGACATCGATCTGTTCATAGCCCTGATCCGCGCCATCTCCGAATTGACCGGGGCCGATCCGCAAGGCGAGCAGAAGGCGTCACTGCGCGTCATCGCCGATCATTTGCGCGCGTCATCGTTCCTGATCGCCGACGGCGTGCTGCCCTCGAACGAGGGCCGCGGCTACGTGCTGCGCCGGATCATGCGCCGCGCGATGCGCCATGCGCAATTGCTTGGCGCCAAGGATCCGCTGATGTACCGGCTGGTATGGGCGCTGGTGCGCGAAATGGGCCAGGCCTATCCGGAACTGGTGCGCGCCGAAAACCTGATCGAGGAAACCTTGCGGCTGGAAGAAACCAGATTCCGCAAGACGCTGGAACGCGGGCTGTCGATCCTCGACGAAAAGAGCGCGTCGCTCAAAAAGGGCGACATGTTCGACGGCGATACCGCGTTTACGCTGTACGACACTTATGGCTTTCCGCTTGACCTGACCCAGGATGCGCTGCGCAACCGCGGGATCGGCGTCGACATTGCTTCATTCACTGACGCGATGGATCGGCAGCGCGCCAAAGCGCGCGCGGCCTGGGCGGGTTCCGGCGATACCGCCAGCGAAAGCGTTTGGTTTCCGCTGCGCGAGAAACTCGGCGCTACGGAATTTCTCGGCTACGAGACCGAAACCGCCGAAGGCGTGGTGGGCGCGCTGGTGAAGGACGGCAAGGAGATCGAGCGCCTCACTGCGGGCGAGAGTGGCGCCATCCTCCTCAACCAGACCCCGTTTTACGGGGAATCCGGCGGGCAGGTCGGCGATACCGGCGTCATGGCCGGCGAGGGCGTGCGGTTTCGCGTCACCGATACCCAGAAGAAGGCCGGCGACCTCTTTGTGCATCTGGGAACCGTCGAACAGGGCACGCTCAAACCGGGAACGGCGCTGCAGCTTGAAGTCGATCACGCCAGACGCTCCTCGATCCGTGCCCATCATTCGGCGACGCACCTGTTGCATGAGGCGCTGCGCCAGGTGCTCGGCGATCACATCGCCCAGCGCGGCTCGCTGGTGGCGCCAGACCGCCTGCGTTTTGACTTCGTGCACCAGAAACCGATCACGCCGGAGGAACTGAGCCGGATCGAGGATATCGCCAACGAGGTGGTACTCGAAAATGACGAGGTCACCACGCGATTGATGGCGGTGGACGATGCGCGCGAGGCCGGTGCCCGCGCATTGTTCGGCGAGAAATATGGCGACGAGGTGCGCGTGGTATCGATGGGCAGAGGCGCCCGCGAGCACGCCGCCAACGCGCTGGGCTGGTCGGTGGAATTGTGCGGCGGCACCCATGTTCGCCGGACCGGCGATATTGGCCTGATCTCGGTGACCAGCGAGAGCGCGGTGTCCTCGGGCGTTCGCCGCATCGAGGCACTGACCGGGCGTTACGCGCGCAAACATGCCAACGATACGATGCAACTCGCCAGGCAAGCGGCCTCGGAACTGCGTACCCCGCTCGAGGAGATGCCAGCGCGGATCGCCTCGCTGATGGAAGAGCGCAAGAAACTGGAGCGTGATCTATCGGACGCGCGCAAGAAACTGGCGATGGGCGGTGGCGGGACCACTTCGAACGGATCGGCAGGGGAGGCCGCCGGCGTTCGCGAAATCGGCAACGTCAAGCTGATGGCGCGCGCGGTCGAAGGCATCGAAATGAAGGACCTCAAGAGCCTCGCCGATGACGGCAAGAAGCAAATCGGCTCCGGCGTGGTGGCCATTGTCGGCGTCACCGGGGACGGCAAGGCCGGTGTGGTCGTCGGCGTCACCTCCGATCTCACCTCGCGCTACAACGCGGTCGATCTGGTACGCGTGGCGTCCGAAGCGCTCGGCGGCAAGGGCGGCGGCGGGCGGCCCGACATGGCGCAGGCCGGCGGACCCGACGGCGCCAAGGCGAACGCGGCGCTCTCGGCGATCGAGAAGGCGATGGCTGGGGCGTGAGGATTGGATCAGGCGCGGCTGCCTGTTACTGAAAATCGTCATTGCGAGCGAAGCGAAGCAATCCATAAAGCCGAACGAATAGTGGATTGCTTCGTCGCTTCCGCTCCTCGCAATGACGTGCGGATGCGAGAGCTATTTCTGATCCAGAAACGGCGCGACGACTTCCCGCGTTTCCTTGCTCGGCACGACCGGCACGATCTCGAAGGTCATGCCGAGCCCCTGGCAGTTCAGGATCCATTCCTGCAAGAGCCGCGCGTCGTCGCATTCCATCAGCTGGAAGCAGCGGTCGAAATTGGGCTCGATCCAGCTGCCGACGTAGGTGAGCCCTTCGGGAAATTTTATCCCGGCATCCCGAACGCGCTTATAGACGGGGATCGGGTCCCGGTCCTTGAACCGCTCGATCACCATGAAGAGCATGGACGCCTTTACGTCTTGCGCAGGAACACGTAGTCCGCGGAATAGGGCGCGCTTTTGAAGCTGCCGACCTTGTCGCAGGCGCCCTCGAGCTTGCCGCCCTGGGTGTTGATCCGCTGCACCGTCGTTACTCCCGTAAGGACGCCGCTGCCGCGCGAGGAGGTTACCTGCAGCTTCAGCCAGGGAATGTCGCTCGCGGTCGCGCCTGGCGCATTGCCGGCGGCCTTGCCGACCACGGCGCTGCCGTCGCTGTGCTCCCAGTTCGGTCCGGCATAATGGCGGCCGATCGTTTTGCCATCGACGATCAGCGTGGCGACCGGTTCGCGGAACGCCCAGGCCGATTTGCCGTCGGCGCCCGCCTTGCATTCATACACCTGCGCGCCTTCGGCATGCACGCTGAGCACGACGGTTTCACCAGGTGCCGCGATTGTGTCGGGAAGCGGTGTCTCGGCGGCCTTCGCGCTCACGGGCGCCCCCGAGAGCAACAGCAACGCGAGCAAGGTCGTCTTAAAGCCAAACATGATCGTGCTCTCCGATGTTGTTGTCTGGGAATACCCAATTCTGGCCTCGCCTGTCGTTTTACGCCATCGCCTTGGTGAGGTTTTCCGCAACCTTGTCGAGGAAGCTGGTGGTGGAGAGCCAGCGCTGGTCGGCGCCCACCAAAAGCGCCAGATCCTTGGTCATGAAGCCGGCTTCGACCGTCTCGACGCAGACCCTCTCCAGCGTGGCTGCGAATTTCGCAAGCTCCGCGTTGTTATCGAGCTTGGCGCGATGCGACAGCCCGCGGGTCCAGGCGAAGATCGAGGCGATCGAGTTGGTCGAGGTCTCCTTGCCCTTCTGGTGCTCGCGGTAATGCCGTGTCACGGTGCCGTGGGCGGCCTCGGCCTCCACCGTCTTGCCGTCTGGCGTCATCAGCACCGAGGTCATCAGGCCGAGCGAACCGTAGCCCTGCGCCACCGTGTCGGACTGCACATCGCCGTCGTAATTCTTGCAGGCCCAGACGTAGCCGCCGGACCACTTCATCGCCGCCGCAACCATGTCGTCGATCAGGCGGTGCTCGTAGGTGATGTGCTTGGCGTCAAACTGCGACTTGAACTCCTTGTCGAAGATGTCTTGGAAGACGTCCTTGAACCGGCCGTCATAGACCTTGAGGATCGTGTTCTTGGTCGAGAGATAGACCGAATAACCCTTGGACAGGCCCATGTTGAGCGAGGCGCGGGCGAAATCGGCGATGGAATCGTCGAGATTGTACATCCCCATCGCTATGCCCGCGCTCGGGGACTTGTAGACCTCGCGTTCGATCACCTTGCCGTCCTCGCCGACGAATTTCATCGTCAGCGTGCCCTTGCCCGGAAATTTGAAGTCGGTGGCGCGATACTGGTCGCCGAAGGCGTGACGGCCAATGATGATCGGCTTGGTCCAGCCCGGCACCAAACGCGGCACGTTCTTGCAAATGATCGGCTCGCGGAACACCACGCCGCCGAGGATGTTGCGGATGGTGCCGTTCGGCGACTTCCACATTTCCTTGAGGCCGAACTCCTTCACCCGGGCCTCGTCCGGGGTGATGGTCGCGCATTTGACGCCGACGCCGACCTTCTTGATGGCATTGGCGGCATCAACCGTGACCTGGTCGTTGGTCTTGTCGCGGTATTCCATCCCGAGGTCGAAATACATCAAG